>JAGXHM010000019.1 GCA_024636155.1 Deltaproteobacteria bacterium | reverse complement strand
TAAAGCTTTCTGCATAGGAACTTGAGTATAGCCACTAACAATGAAAATCAGGGACTCTATATGCCAGACGATGAGGAGTTAACAACTTCCTCATAAAGTTAATAGTTTCAGGCTCATTAATCAACTTAGGCCCATGCATAAAGTTTAAGAACAAAGCACAGCAAAAACAGAAAAACAACGACCAGAGAAAAAACAGCAATCAGAGAAAAACCGCCAATAACGGGTCCGTTCCTCGTTGCCACGCCAGCAGAGCTCTTCTCATCAACATGTCAGTTGATCAAAACACCGACCACAGGCGCAAGAAGTGCCCTCCGCAGGAGTAAGCCTTTTTGCTTACTTTTTTGGCGTTGTAAAAAGTAAGGCGTCTGACGGGACGCGACCCGTCGGTTTTGGTCTGACGGGACGCGACCCGTCGGTCTATTTTCTGACCATTGATCAGATCCATATCTGTGGCCGATTCATAGCTGTTATGGTTTTGGCCGTATGAAGTTAATCAGAGCCTCAATCTCTTCTTCTGCCAGGTGGTTGAAGTCCGGGATCGTCCCTTTTCCATGTTTTCCGGCCTGGTTGATCAGTTGCATCCGAACCTCCGTCCGTGAAAGCTTTGCGCCCATCTCTTCAAAACTGCCAGCCAGCGTTCCGCCGTCACCTTCTAAAGTATGACAGGCTTTACATCCCTGAGAATTAATCAGCTTGCGTGCCGGGCCATCATCCTGGCCATAGCTGTTGGCAGGTAAAACTGTCAGTCCCAGCAAAGAAGCGAATCCGATGATTAAAGATATTGGGTGCATGTTGTTCCTTTCAGCTTTTACTAAAAAAATAGCATAACGAAAGTTGAGCTGTTCGCCAAGCAGGGAAAGCTGAAAGAACTTGAAATCATCTCTTTGCACAAGTAATCTAGCACGATTATGTTAAGTGTCTCTTCCTCAATTACGCATTCATAAGGAGTTTCTCTCATGCTGATTGTCATGCATCATTCGGCAACTGATGAGCAGGTGCAGGCTGTTACAAACGCTGTAGAAATTATGGGACTGACCGCCGAACCAATCCCCGGTAGTTTAAGGACGGCTATTGGTGTCCTCGGCAATCAGGGCTATGTCGACGATACGACGATTCGCGAGCTCCCAGGCGTTCGCGAAGTGATCCATGTCAGTAAACCTTATAAGTTGGTCTCACGGGATTTTCATCCCGATTCGTCAATAGTTGAAGCCGCTGGTGTCAAATTCGGCGATGGGCAGCCGCCAGTGATTATTGCGGGCCCGTGCTCAGTGGAGAGCGAAGTGCAAATGTTGTCTGCAGCTCGACTGGTTAAAGAGAACGGTGCACAGATGCTGCGCGGTGGGGCTTTCAAACCGCGCACCGGTCCGCACAGTTTTCAGGGGCTGGGGGTTGAGGGACTGAAATATTTGCGCCAGGCGGGAGATGCTGAAGGTCTGCCGGTTATTACCGAGGTCATGCGTATCGAGCAAATTGAAACGATCTGTCGTTATGCCGACGTCTTGCAGGTCGGGGCCAGAAACATGCAGAACTTTGATTTGCTCAAAGAAGTGGGTAAGAGTGGTCATCCCATCCTGCTCAAGCGGGGCTTGAGTGCGACCATCGAGGAATTTCTCTCCGCTGCAGAGTATATTCTTTCGGAAGGAAACCCTCGAGTCATCCTTTGCGAACGGGGGATTCGCACTTTTGAAAAAGCCACCCGTAACACCCTTGATCTGAGCGTTGTGCCGCTGATCCGCGAAATGAGTCACTTGCCGATTGTGGTCGATCCCAGCCATGCAACCGGAAAGCGCAGTCTGGTTGGGCCGATGGCCAAAGCGGCGATTGTGGTCGGCGCACACGGGATTATGATTGAAGTTCATCCGAACCCGGATCAGGCTCTCTGTGATGGTGCCCAGAGTCTCAATGGTGAAGATTTCAGCAAGCTGGTGGCTGAGCTTGCTCGCTTGCAGAATTTTTTGGTATCGGTTTAGGCGTTATCGTCGACTGGTGACAAGCTCAGAAAGTTCGAAAGGCTTTTGCTTTTTTATGTCTACTTTAATGGCCCATTATGACCAATTATAAAATAACCCTTTCCTACGATGGGCGATCTTTTTTTGGCTGGCAGCGACTTGGCGATAAGCCGACCGTTCAGTTTGCGCTTGAACAGGCCGTGACAAAGGTCTTTGATGTCCGTGTCCCGGTGCAAGGCTCCGGTCGCACCGATCGCGGCACTCATGCCAATGGCCAGGTGGCGACTCTTCAGCTTCCGGCCGGAACGCAGCCTGAGCTTGTCAAAGAAAAACTCAATCAGGTTCTGCCAGCGGAGGTTTGCATCGTCGATGTGCGTTGCGCAGCAATGGATTTTCACGCCTGCGACTCAGCCATTGCCAAGCGCTATCGTTACGTTATCTGGAATGATAGCAAACTCCCTGCTGATCGCGATGGCCGAGTATGGCACGTCAAGGAGCCTCTTGATGTGCAGGCGATGAGTGACGCCTGTTCGGTTTTTGTCGGTGAACAGGATTTTGCTTCGTTCGCAACGAAGACAAACTTCAAACAAAAATCGACACGCCGTACTGTTTCAGAGGCCACACTCCGTCACGAACTACCGACGATTACTTTCGATATCTGTGCGGACGGATTTCTGTATAAAATGGTGCGCAATATTGTCCGCGCGCTGGTCAAGGTCGGGGAGGGCCGTTACACTCGTGAGGATCTCTACCGAATTATAGAGGCCAAGGATCGTCAGGCTGCACCAGGCACCGCCCCTGCCTCCGGTCTTTACCTGGAGCGGGTTTTCTACTCGCAGGACGAACTTTCAGAAACAGTCAGTTAGGGCCACCGCAATGAACCAATTCGAACACCAACGCCACAAGGATGGAACTGTGCTCACTCGTGATCGTGAACTTATTGTCGCTTGCGCGCCTATGCGCAGCAATGTCAACATTTCAAGTGTCGCCAGAACAGCGAGTGCCTGTGCTGTGGAGCGACTGGTCTTGACTGGCAACGCAACTCTGATCTCAAAAATTGCTCGCGATGGAGCCGATGAGCTCGTTATTTCGATTCACCGAAGCCTGGCTCCAGTGCTCCGAAAACTGCGTAGTGACGGTTATCGCCTGGTGGGCCTCGAACAGACCACTCATTCGACGAACATACATAGCTATAATTTTTCGCGGCGCACGGTTCTGGTCGTGGGTAACGAGCGCACCGGGTTAACCGAGGAGATTCTGGAGTTATTAGACGATGTGGTTGAGATCCCGGTTTACGGTCTTCCTCACAGCTTCAACGTAGCGACCGCAGCCAGTATGGCGCTGTACGAATACTGTCGGCAGTTCCCCAATGGCTGAGTTGCCACTCTGTGAACTCGTGCCCATCCGGAAACTAGCGACCTAGTTCAAAAAGACCGATCTCAGGGCGACAGAAAAACCTTAAGGGTAAGACGCTGGTGCCGACACCACGACTGACATAGAGCGGAATCCGGTGTTGGCTGACGTGGTAGAATCCAGCCACGAAGCGGCCGGAATAGCGTGGCAGGTAGAGAGGAGGGAGGAACGGCAGGCGGAGCTGGCCGCCATGAGTATGTCCACTCAGAATCAGGTTGATATGTTTGTTGAGTTGTTCATGGGCAAACGCCGGGACATGTGATAAAAGCAGGTTGAAACGCTGCGGATCAACTTCCTTTTGCAGCTGGTGTAAATGGTCGATTGATGATGGATAGTCAAGACCGAAGATAGAGAGGGCACGTCCATTGATCTCAAGGTCCGTCCGCTCATTGAGCAGAAGTTTCACCCCGGCACCGGCAAAATGTCGGCGCAAGTTCTCTCCCTCCAGTCGCGACCAGTACTCCCAGTTGCCCTGTACAGCGTAGATACCATGAGGCGCCTTCAACTCTTTTAAAAAGCTCAGTACGCCGCGGATATTACGCTCCTCCTCAAGATAGTCGCCGGTCAAAACAATCAAGTCCGGCTGTAAGTCGGCAACCTGCCTGGCAACCTTGGCAAAATAGCTGTTAAAATTGCTTAAGTGAAGATCGCTGATCTGTAGCAAACGCACCTGTCCACCGGGTGAACTTGTGGGCAGAGTGAGCCTTTCAACTTGCAGGGCCTGTGGTTCATACCACACGGTATCAGCCGCGATGGTGCCGGCTATTCCAGTCATGCCAAGGGATAAAAACTGTCGGCGGCTCATCCCCTTTCGTCGGCGCGTGGAAAAGGTCATGGGAACCTGCCAAAAGTTGTTGCGAAACGGTTGCCAGAATGACCCGGTTGTATTATCTTTAATGCTTGCATCATATGGCGAGTATAACGGGAACAATACCTAAAAGGAAAGGCGAGATACTTATGGAGCAATACCAGGAGGTCACTAACAATGTTTTTTGGGTCGGTGTCAGGCATCCCGATCTGGAAATTTTCGATGAACTTTTCCCGACACATAATGGCACGACTTATAACTCTTACGTGGTTTGTGGTGAGCAAAAAACCGCTTTAATTGATACGGTCAAAACCCCCTTTACCGATGAATTCTTCGCCAAGGTTGAAGAGGCTGTCGGTCTGGATCAGATTGATCTGGTCGTTATCAACCACACCGAGCCTGATCACTCCGGTGCCTTGGCGCGTCTGCTTGAAAAACGCCCTGATCTGCCAGTCTACTGCTCCCGGCCGGCGCAGAATTTTTTGAGTCAATTGCTGAATAAACCATTCAATGCTCACGTAGTCAGTGACGGTGACGAGATTGACCTGGGTGGTCGAACCCTGCGCTTTTTCCTGGTGCCCTACCTGCACTGGCCGGACACCATGTTTACCTATCTGGTCGAGGATGCCGTGCTCTTCTCTTGTGATGGCTTTGGCGCCCACTACTGTGCCAGTAAGCTCTTCGATGATGAAATCCCGGATTTTTCTCGCGATTTCCATTTTTATTTCGACTGTATCATGCGGCCCTTTAAAGACAAGATACGCGCCGCCGTGGCCAAAGTGGATGATTTAGAGCTCAAGCTGATCTGCCCTTCCCACGGGCCGATCCGTCGTGTCGACCCCAGAGCCGTGGTCGACTCCTATCGACGTTGGTCCTCTCTTCCGCCGGAGCAGGCAAACCCGCGGGCTTTGATGTTGACCCTCTCCGCGCACGGCAACACGCACAGCATGGCGAAGGCTATGCGTGAGGAACTTGAAGGGAAGAACTTCAACGTTGTCGAGTTGCGTCTCTGCGAAATGCGCGACGGCGACCTGCGCGACGAACTAGAACTGGCCGATCTGGTCTTGATTGGTGTCTCTACGATTAATCGCGATGCTCCGCCACAGGCCTGGCATGCTCTTTCCCTCTTCTCCCTGGTGACACCCAAGGCGAAGATTGCTGCAGCATTCGGTTCTTTTGGCTGGAGCGGTGAAGCGGTTAAATTGGTCGAAGAGCGGCTGAAGGGGCTGCGCTTCAAGCTACCGGTCCCCGCCCTGACGGTGCGATTTTCACCGACCGAAGAGAATCTTCAAGAGTGTCGGGAATTTGCTGGACAACTCGCGACCCATGTTGTCGGGTCTGATGCCGGGTAAGGAAAGCTGTAAGTAAAAAACAGTTAGATTGGTAATACGTTGTTTGCTGCGGGCAGGGTCACAAGGCCCTGTCCGCTTAACGATTTAGGCCTTTTGTGACCTCTACAATTCAACATGCCCAGGCAGCAGAGATTGCTGTTGTCGCACCGCTCGACAAAGTTCTCAGTTACGCAATCCCGGCGGCGCTAGCGGGCGTAGTCCATATCGGTAGCCGTGTCCGGGTCCCGCTCGGCCGTCGTCAGGTGGTCGGTTACGTCATGGGCTGGATAGAGCCAGGCGACGCCAAGTTGAAGGATATCCTCGAAGTCATCGATCCTCACCCCCTGTTTCACGCCCGGCATGCCGACTTTTACCTGCGAGCGGCACGTTATTACGTTTACCCTCCAGGGGAGGCCGTCAGGACAGCGCTACCGGCGGGACTTTCGGCTCTCGACAGTAAGCCGGTGGTTTTGCGTGACAAACTCTATCGACCAACGACCTGTGAAGAACAACCTCAAGGCGCGCGACAACGTGAGGTCCTTGATTTCATCCGAGCCGCCAATCAAGTCAGCCTGAGTCAGTTGCGTCAGCAGTTTGCGACACCTCACACGGTTTTGCAACGGTTGCTGGAGTTGGGCCTTTTGCACGTTGAAGAGATCGAGCGATGCCGGGACCCTTTTGCCGAAATGGCTGTGGCTGTCCATCATCCTGTTGATCTCAACCCTGCCCAGCAACAGGCCGTAACCCAGATTGAAGGAGCTTTGGAGTCAGCATCTTTCCGACCTTTCCTGTTGCATGGGGTGACAGGCAGTGGCAAAACCGAAGTCTATCTGCGAGCGATTGCCAGAGTTCTGGAGCAAGGCCGACAGGCCCTGATGCTGGTGCCGGAAATTGCGCTGACACCGCAACTTGTCACCCGTTTCCGTAGCTGGTTTCAGAACCATGAGGTGCGCCTCGCCGTGCTGCATTCCGGTTTGTCCGACGGCGAACGCTACGACGCCTGGCGCCAGGTGGCGCGCGGTGATGTTGATGTCGTGATCGGAGCCCGTTCCGCTGTTTTTGCCCCGCTTCCCGATCTCGGTCTGATTGTTGTCGATGAAGAGCATGACGGCAGTTATAAGCAGTCGGAGGGGTTTCGTTACAATGCCCGTGACCTGGCTCTGATGCGTGGTCAGATGGACGAGGCTGTAGTGGTACTGGGCAGTGCCACTCCTGTCCTGACGACTTACCAGCGAGCCCTGGAAGGGCACTTGACTTACCTGCAACTGCCAGAGCGGACCTCCGAGCGAACCATGCCCCAGGTGCATCTGGTAGATCTGGCTCAACACGAGGGCGAGAGTCTGTTGAGTGAACCGTTGCAGACCGCCCTCTCTGAAGCTCTGAAGGCTGGAGAACAGACTCTGCTGCTGCTTAACCGCAGGGGCTATGCACCGTTTTTGCTCTGTCATGATTGTGGTGCATCAATACGCTGCCCGAACTGTGACATCACCCTGACTTATTCCCAGGTGCAGCGTTCTTTGCGTTGTCATTACTGCGATTTCCACCAGAGCCCACCAAATAACTGCGAGCGTTGCAGTGGGGTTCGGTTGCTTCCGGAAGGTATGGGGACTGAACGTCTTGAGGAGGAAATTCGACAAACTTTCCCCGATGCCCGGGTCGAGCGTATGGATCGAGACACCACCAGTCGCAAGGGAGCCCATCATCGTTTGATAGAGCAGATGATGAGCGGTGCAATCGATGTTCTGATCGGCACCCAGATGATTGCCAAGGGGCACGATTTTCCTGCAGTCACTTTGGTCGGGGTGCTGAATGCCGATACGGCTCTCAATCTGCCAGACTTTCGCAGCGCCGAGCGGGTATTCTCTTTGCTTAGTCAGGTTGCCGGTCGGGCAGGGCGTGGCGATCGACCCGGCCGGGTCATGATCCAGACTTATGCGGCTGATAACTATGCGCTCGATTATGTCGCTCGTCACGACTACCAGGGGTTCGCTGAGCTTGAGTTGTCCCAGCGACAGGCCTTGGCATATCCACCGTTCGGTTATTTGGTCCACCTGGTTTTGAGTGGTAACGACGAACGCAAAGTTAACAATGCGGCAGAGCAAATCTGTGCCAACCTGGAACCTGGAGCCGTGGATGTTGAAATCCTTGGTCCGGCGCCATGTCTGCTACCGCGGCTGCGCAACAAGCATCGGGTGCAGATCCTGTTGAAGGCAAAACAGCGCGATCCGCTGAGGCGCAAGATCGAGCAATTGAGTCGATTTCGCGCGAAGCTACCTGCCGGTGTCGTGCTCACGGTTGATGTCGACCCGGTCGATATGTTTTAAAAAAGAAAGTTATCAGTTGTCAGTTATCAGTGACGAGCGACCAGTAAGGCTGTAAGCTGAGAATTGTAAGATTAACAAACCTGTCCAGAGAATAAGGGCTTATGAAGAAATTATATTGGCTGATGATCGTCAGTTTGTTGCTGTTGGCAGCCTGTGCCAAGCCACCAGTTGTTGTGGAACCTGTCGTTGAAGAG
This sequence comes from Deltaproteobacteria bacterium, assembly GCA_024636155.1. GTDB lineage: Bacteria > Desulfobacterota > Desulfuromonadia > Desulfuromonadales > BM103 > M0040. Next base: position 38,555 of record JAGXHM010000019.1, on the reverse strand, counting down.
CCTGTTGTTGTGGAGCCTGTTGTTGTGGAGCCTGTTGTTGTGGAGCCGATTACCGGGGATGAGGCTCCGACTCTGAAAGCTGTCTCCTGGCAAGAGGTCTCCGGCTGGCAACAAGACAATCCGAGCCTGGCTCTGGGTGCCTTTCTGAAAAGCTGTTCAGCACTGCGCTGGCGACCGCAATGGCAGACGTCTTGTCAGGAGGCGATTGCCATGGAGCATGCCTCCGAGGCAGAGGTTCGTGCTTTCTTCGAACGTAACTTTGTGCCACATCAGGTCAGCCAGGCAAACGGTTCAAATGAGGGCCTGCTGACCGGTTATTATGTCCCTGACCTCAAAGGCAGTCGTACTGCTTCGTCAGATTACCCGTACCCGCTTTATAAACGGCCGGATGATCTCCTGGTGATCGACTTAAGTGATGTTTATCCTGACCTTGGCAATTACCGACTGCGTGGCCGTGTCAAAGAGAATCGGGTGGTCCCCTACTGGGATCGGAGGGTTATTGATGGTCTCGCTCAACCGTTGGCAGGCCAGGAACTGTTCTGGGTTGCCGATCCCGTTGAACTGTTTTTTCTGCACATCCAGGGCTCGGGTCGTATCCTGCTTGATAACGGTAAGCGGGTGATGGTCAATTACGCTGATCAGAATGGTCATCCCTACAGATCAATTGGCAAGTATCTTATTGATCGCGGCACCATGACTCGTGACCAGATGTCGATGCAGAATATCCGGAGCTGGGTCAGGAATAATCCGAGCGAGCTTGCTAATGTCCTTAACCAGAATCCGAGTTATGTCTTTTTTAGAGAACTGGATGGTGATGTGCAGAGTCCGCCTGGAGCTCTGGGCGTTCCTCTGACTCCTGGCCGCAGCCTGGCCGTCGACCGGCGCTATATCGAACTTGGTGCACCGGTCTTTGTTGAAACCACCTGGCCCAATAGCGATAAGATGTTACAGCGGTTGATGATGGCTCAGGATACCGGTGGTGCCATCAAGGGCAAGGTGCGCGGTGATTTCTTCTGGGGTATGGGTGACCAGGCCGGAGAGCTGGCCGGGCGGATGAAGCAGACAGCTAAATTCTGGGTGTTCCTGCCTCGATCAGAGCCGATCTCACAATGATGTTGAGTTACCGCAATCTATGGATCTTTTTGCTGACCTTGTGCCTCAGCGTGATTGGCCACAATGAACTGCAGGCTTTTTCGCCTGACAAAGGGATGTTTCTGGTTGCAAAGGACCAACTTGGAGACCCGCGCTTTCGTGATCGGGTTATCCTCTTGATACAGCATGATACTGAGGGTTCTGCCGGTCTGGTGGTCAACCGGATCAGCCGTTTGTCTTTGGCGGCGATTCTTCCGCAAGGATCAAAGCTGGTCGAGCCGGGGAGGATGCTCTCTTATGGCGGCCCGGTTGAACCGCAAACCCTGCTCGCCCTGGTAAAGGTTCGCAACAATCCACCGCAGCCAGCGGAGGAAGTTATTGACGGCCTCTATGTGACGGGAGTGGGTGTTCTCGACGAGTGGCCAGATTTTGCTGACGAAGTGGTGGAGTATCGGGCTTTTGTCGGCTATACCGGTTGGGCCCCTGGACAACTGAATGCTGAACTGCAACGCGGAGACTGGCATGTGATGCCAGCTGATGAAGCGAATCTTTTTGCTGGTGATGGGGTGCAGCTTTGGGAACGTTTACGTGCGGCGGCTCGAGAAAAGGATTGATTACCCATTTCTGTCTTTGCGCTAAGCTTTTTGTCTTTAGCTTTTATTAGTCTCCAGTCTTGCCAAGACGCTCGAGAAGCGATTTGACCACAGTGTCAATGCGATCCTGGTCTTCTTCCAGGGTATTCAGGAAGCGCAGACCGATCTGCTGTATCCCGTCCTGTTCTGACCCGACCCATACCGCTTCGGCAAGAATGCAGATGATGCCTTTCTTGTCACCGATTGAGAGGTAGATTAAAATCAGCTCTGCCATTTCGACGGGAGCCTGCAAAGGCAGGCGCATGCCGCCACCGGCAAGATTAATCAAGTTCTTTTTGAATTCGGTAAGGTCTGCAGCAGAGATTCCAGACTTGATCTTGTTCAGGTTTTCATTCCAAAGCGCGCGCATGTCAGCCAGGTTGCCCTTGGCACGTTCAATACCTACCCAGGCATTAACATCCACGCGGCGATAAATGCGTCGCGAAATAAACTCCAGGTTGCCTTCAAATTGCAGGCGGACATCCTTGCCGCTGATACGCTCAGCAAAAGAGGCAATCAGACGTAGACCCATTCCCTGGTGATCAGTCAGAACTTCGAATTTCATCCCTGGTTCAAAGGGGTAGGAGTCAGCAGCGTCCGAGCCGTAAGGAAGGGCGAGGTCGAGCTGCATCGGCTGGCTGTGCATGGCGTAGCCGGTGATGGTGTCCAAAGCAGGTCGCTCCTCATCGACGAAAATACGCTTGATGAAAACCTTCTGGCCTTTATTGAAATATTTGCCGTAAGACATATTAAGCTCTAGAACAAGTCTCTTATTCGTCAGTTTGGCCGCACACGGATTGCTCAATGGCAGCAGCGATGGCTTCGACTCTCAGCCCACCGCCAGAAATCGTTACCTCGGCATATTTTTTGTAGAGCGGTTGACGTTCTTCATATAAGTGCTCATAGCTTTCACCGGGGCCGATCACCAGACCTCGACTGTCCATATCGTGCACCCTCTCGAGTAACTCTGCCAGAGGGATGTCGATGAAGACCAGTTGCCCCAGCTTTTTCAAGCGGGCCATCGCCCGGTCACTGTACACCGCCGAGCCGCCTGTGGCAATCACACTGTGAGTTGTGTTGAGGGTGCAGAGAACGTCTGCTTCCAGTTCCTTGAACTCGGCCAATCCCACACGGGCAATGATCTGTTGCAAACGACATTGCTGCCGGGTCTGAAGCAGCAGGTCGGTGTCAACAAAATGATAACCGAGGCGCTTGGCCAACAAGACGCCGACTGTGCTTTTGCCGGCCCCCGGCATGCCGATCAGGATGATATTTAGGGCGCAATCGGTTCGCATAACTTGTCTAACCGACTTTCAACACGATCTTACCGAAATGCGTATCATCTTCCATCATGCGGTGGGCCTCAACAACTTCATCAATGGTGAAAGCCTTTTCAATGATCGGTACAATGGTACGATCCGCGAATTTAGGCAGCGCGCGTTTTGTGAATTCGGCGACGATTTCAGCCTTTTCCGGAACCGGACGAGAGCGCAGCACCGAGCCAATGATCTGCTGGCGCTTAACCATCATCAGGGCCAGGTTGAGTTCGGCCTTGATGCCACTGATAACGCCAATGCTCACCAGTTTGCCTTTGTAGGCGAGTGATTTCATGTTCGGGCCAAGGTATTTGGCACCTACATGATCGAGAATCAGGTCGACCCCTTTTTTGGCAGTGAACTCCTTGACGATTTCAGTGAAATCAGGATTCTCAAGATAGTTGATCACCAGATCAGCGCCGAGTTCGCTGACTCGATCCATTTTCGAAGGGTGAGCGGTGACGATCAATTTGCTGCTTGGTGTGAGTGCCTTGCAGAGTTGAATGGCAGCTGTGTTGACGCCACCACCGCCACCGTGCAGGATCGCAGTCTGGCCGTCCTGAAAATCACCGATCATAAAAACATTCAGGAAGGCAGTGATGTAAGATTCACAGACGCAGGCGGCTTCTTCGAAGCTCATGCTCTCGGGGATCCGCATCAGGTGGCTGGCGTACGCCACGGCATATTCAGCATATCCGCCACCTCCAACCAGAGAGATGACTCGGTCGCCAATTTCCCAACCTTCAACACCCTCACCAAGTTCGGCTATGGTGCCGGAGACTTCCAGGCCGAGAATTTCCGAGTCACCGGGAGGTGGCGGATACTTGCCTGCGCGTTGCACCAGGTCGGGGCGGTTGATCGAAGTGGCGACAACTTTGACCAATACTTCGCCTGCCTTCGGTGCCGGTTTGTCAACTTCGCCGACCTTGAGAACTTCTACACCACCGAATTCTTCCATTAATACTGCTTTCATGTTTTTACTCCTCAAAAGTTAAGGTTCTTGATTGAATGTTGGTTATAAAGAAAATCAAAGTAAAATTTAACGCAAAGACACAAAGGGTTCAAGCGAGACACAAAGGAAAAGCTGACTTAATGATTTTTGGTCGAAGTAAACGGATTCGGCCTCAAAAAAAGGTCAGCTATGAAACTATAAAAATAGAGTGATGAAATATTGCCCCCGTTAGGCACTTGTCTTTCTTTGCGTTTTGTCCCTACCCTTTGCATCTTGAGTGAGCAAAGCGAACGGGCGTTAAAATAAAGAGTTACTTCTGCTCAGGCTCCCGCACAAAACGATACCCGCGCCCCCGCACCGTCAGAAAATGTTTTGGTTTGGTCGGGTCAACTTCGAAATATTTGCGCAGGCGGACAATGAAGTTGTCGAGTGTGCGGGTCTCTGTATCTTCAGCCATTCCCCAAACTGATTTCAAAAGCACTGCCCGTGTCAGGGTTTCCCCCTCGCAGGCAAAAAAAGTTTCCAACATGCGGCCTTCGAGTTCGGTGAGATGGATGTTGCCGTTTGCGGTGACCGCTTCTAGGTTCTTCAGATCGATGCGGTTGTCACTAAAGAGATAATCTTCTTCCTTGCTGTAGGTGGGTTGGTACCAGGCTGAACGTCGCAGCATGCCGCGCACTCGCAACAGCAATTCATCCAGGCTGAACGGTTTGCTGAGATAGTCGTCAGCACCTTCCTTGAGACCTTTGATTCGATCCTGCTCCTCACCCAGAGCGGTGAGCATGAGAATTGGTAATTGTGACGCTGCTTTGCGCATCTGTCGACAGAGGTCAATGCCGTGGCAGTCCGGCAGCATCAGGTCGAGGATGACGAGATCATGAGGTCCATTGCTAAAGGCCTGCATCGCATCGGCCCCAGTCTCTGCGTGGTTGACAAGGTAGCCTTCAAGCTCCAGGTTGAAAATCAACCCTTGAGCGATATGCGTTTCATCTTCAACAAGGAGGATGCGTGCCTGTTTCATGACTCTTCCTCAGTCCTGGTCGTTTGCGCGATGGGAAGAATGATTTTGAAAGTCGTCCCTTGTTCATGCCCTTTGCTCTCTACCTTGATCAGGCCTTTATGGCGACGAACCGTGGCGTGAACGATGAAGAGACCAAGTCCGGTGCCGCGGATATTCTCATCCTTGCGACGGATGCGGTAGAACAAGTTGAAGATCTTTTTCTGCTCATTGGGCTCGATACCTCGTCCAGAATCAGAAACAGCCAGATAGCATTTGCCTGCATCACTCTTCAGGGTGACGCTGATCTTGGGAAATTTGTCGGAATAGAGCACGGCATTTTCCAGCAGGTTGCGCAAAACGGTTTCCATCGCAGCCTGGTCGATTGCAGCGTAAATGCCCGGGGTGATATTCAACGATAATTTTCCAGCTTTGGGCAAATTGTATTGGCGGGCGCGAAAGTATTTTTCCACGAAGACGCTGAAGTCAATGGTTTGCAGATCCAGGCGCCAATGCTTTTGATCGACCCGGTTGGCTGAGAGGAGATTGTCGATCAGGCCGTTAAGCCGACCCGCGTCGCTTAACATCGTTTCGAGGAATGCCGCCTGACGTTCGGGGGGGAGTTGATGCCGACGAAGTGTTTCCATGTGCAGTTGCAGGGAGGCCAGAGGCGACTTCAACTCATGGGTTACCTGAGAGATGAATTGGCGTTGCTCGCGTACCAGAGCTGACTGTCTCGTCCAGTAAAGGAAAATGACATAAACACCGACCAGGATGGAGATCAGAAGTAGCAAGCCCTCGGTCAGAATCAGCCAGTCTGGGCCGCCGACCAGCAGTTCGGGGCTGTATTTTTCAGCCAGCGCCCTCAACTTCCGGTGGCTGCCAAGGAACCAGTACAGCCAGACAATAACCGCCAGCACCCAGGCGATTTGGATGCCAATAAAGGCCATGAGTGGATTAAAAATACGTTTCAGGAAGTTCATAAGGTTCACTTTTACCATTACCGCCGGCAAGCGACAAGGGGAAGAAGTAAATGTTTTTACAGAAGTATTACACAACAGGAGAGGCACACTTGTTAAAGTGAGCTGTCTTTTTTTGATTGTCTTGGGTAACTCAGGAGAAACATTTATGCGCATCGGTAAACATGAAGTTCTTTATCCCTTGATCCAGGGAGGCATGGCCGTTCGTGTCTCGGGGGCTCGTCTGGCGGGCAACGTTGCCCGCTGTGGCGGTATCGGCATCGTAGCAACAGCTGGAATTGCCCTGAATTCGCCCCGGTTCACCGGCGATAACTACTTTTCTGCTGAGCCGCTGGCCCTTAAGGATGAGCTGGCCAAGGCTTATGAAATCGCTCCCGATGGTGTCATCGGCACCAACTGTATGGTTGCGGTAACCGATTTTGCGGAGCTGGTCAAGGCCTCCTGTGAAGGTGGTGCCAAGCTGATCATCAGTGGTGCAGGTTTGCCCTTGAATCTTCCGGCTCTGACCGCGGATTGGCCGGATGTTGCCTTAGTGCCGATCGTTTCTTCAATTAAAGCCGCTGAGCTGATTGCCCGCAAATGGCATAAAACTTATGAGCGCCTGCCTGACGCTGTGGTCGTCGAAGATCCAGACACTGCAGGTGGCCACCTTGGCGAGAAAATGGAGAATATTGGAACGGGACAATACGACCAATACGCTACAGTCCGTGGCATCAAAGCTTATTTCCGTGATAACTGGAATCTCGATATTCCGATTATTGCTGCTGGCGGCGTCTGGGGCCGTGATGATGTCGAGCATGCTCTGGAACAGGGTGCCGATGGGGTGCAGATGGGCACGCGTTTTGTCTGTACCGAAGAGTGTGATGCCGATGATGCCTTTAAACAGGCTTATCTGAATTGTAAAGAAGAAGATATTGGCCTGCTCATGAGTCCGGCAGGCTTGCCGGGCCGGGCGATCATTGCGAATGTAGAAACAATTCGTGAACGTGATCTGGAAATGACGCCGACCTGTCCGACCGGCTGCCTGCGTAAATGTGCGTACAGGTCGGAAGGGGAACGCTTCTGTGTCGTACACGCACTTGATCGTGCCCAGCGCGGCGATACGGAAACGGGGCTGGTCTTCTGTGGTACCAATGCATGGAAGGCGACGCGCATTGAAACGGTCGCAGAAATTTTTGACGAACTTTTTCACAGTGATGCTTCTCTCTCTGCGAAAAAATAAATGACTTTAATATGTGTCTCTTGAAAAGGCAGCCTTTGGGCTGCCTTTTTTGTTTGGTACAATGGCCTTCAGCACTCTAACTATTGACAGGTGTCACAGAGTTTGGTTCACTGATCTGCAAGGCAAAACATCCTGATTTCATGATAGTTTCTTATTGCAGGGGGACTCTATGTCAAAAAGCAAGACCAAACGTCTGGGGGAAATTCTTCTTGAGCAGGGGCTGATCACGGAAGAGCTGCTGGAACAGGGGCTTCGCCGTCAGGGACAATCGGCAAAACGTCTCGGCTCGACGCTGGTCAAGCTTGGTCTGCTGGAAGTGGGCGTATTGGCGCGCGTCCTGGCCCAGCAGGCTGGAACCGCCGGGTGCGACCTCTTCGTTATTCGGATTCCGGGTGAGGCCCTGGCAAAGTTGTCGCCAGCGAAGATCAAGGAATTCCGTGTGCTGCCAGCCGGGATCACCGGCCAGAAGGCCCAGGTGATTACCGCGGATCCAGGTGACCGCGAAGTTCTCGACAAGGTCTCCTTCGCTCTCGGTATGAGTGTTCAACCGGTGGTTATTCCTGAATATCAGATGGTCGTTGCCCTGAAAAAACTTGATGAGCTGGGGCAGTTTCCCAAAGATGGTCTGTCTCCGGCCTTCTGGGGCGAGACATCTGCCGATATCGATATCGCCGACGGTTATCCTGACATCTGGGAATTGTGTGGAACGTTGGCCAAATCCCGGGCCTCGGACCTGCTGTTGGTGGCAGGAGCGCCACCAAGTATTAAGCAACATAACGAATTGGTCCGTTTGAAGAGTCCGCTACTGACGCCGCAACAGGTCACCAAATATGCCCAGGAGTTGATGACTGATCAGCAGTGGTCGCAGTTCTCCAAGGAAAAAGCCATTGATTTTGCCCTGACCCGCCCTGAGTTCGGTCGCTTTCGCATCAATGTTTATCGCCAGCGTAGCTCAATCTCGATCGCCATGCGCCACATTATAGAAGAGATCCCGTCCATGTCGACACTTGGACTGCCCGTATGGATTGAACCCTTCGTCCTTAAATCCCAGGGCCTGATCCTGGTGACCGGTCCGAATGGCCACGGCAAAACGACCACCCTGGCGGCCATGGTCGATCTGATCAATTCCAAAAGTGCTCGTAACATTATCACCATCGAAGACCCGATTGAATATTTGCACCGTCACAAGAACAGTAATGTCAATCAGCGTGAGGTCGGGCTTGACACAAAGACCTTCTATGAAGGGTTGCGGCATGTTTTTCGCGAAGCCCCCGATGTCATCATGATCGGTGAAATGCGTGATAAAGAAAGTATTGCCATCGCACTGGAAGCGGCTGATACCGGGCACCTGGTGCTAAGCAGCATGCACGCCAATAACTCGGTCATGGCGATCAATCGAATTGTTGATGTCTTTCCGGCAGAGAGCCAGCAACAAGTCCGTGTGCAATTGGCAGACAACCTGCTGCTGGTTCTCAATCAGCGTCTGGCAGAGCGAAAAGATGGTAAAGGTAGAGTGTTGGCATACGAAAAGATGTCTAACAGTTATCGGGTGGCAAATCAGATACGTGAAGGCAAGGAACACCAGATCCGCAGTCTCATGCAGAGTGGGTCTGAGGATTTTTCTTCTCTCGACGCGCATTTGGCGCAACTTTTTCGTGCCGGCAAAATCACCAAAGATACGGCGACCCACTACTGTCAGGATCAAAAGGCATTCAAAGATTTGTTGGCACGTTAGTACCACGTAACCTCCATCCATTCGTACCAAACTCCTCCAGACCTTCCCTTGCCAAGGGAGACTTAAAGGCCTCCCCCTGACAAGGGGGGATTGAGTGGAGTCGGTTCTAGATGTTCCAGGATACTGGTCTGAGTTACAGACGGGATCACTTCATTCTCCCCAAAAACCTTGTCAGGCCTGCGTGCCCTGTTGTAGAATGCAACATGTGGTTCGGGGCATCCCCCGAGCCGCATTCTTTTCTCAAAAATTCCGTTTTTCAAAGGAGTTGTCAGTATGGCACCAAAAGAAGAATACATTCCCAAGTGGATCGCCTGGGAATCAACCCAACGCTGCAACCTGAACTGTGTTCACTGTCGTTGTTCGTCGGATATGGACGCGGCCGCTGGTGATTTCAATACGCAGGAAGCCTTCAAGTTGATCGACGATATCTGTGAGGTCAGTAAGCCGGTGATGGTGCTGTCTGGCGGCGAGCCGCTACTGCGCAAGGACATCTTCGAGATTGCCCGTTACGGCACAAGTAAAGGGCTGCGCATGTGCATGGCCACCAACGGCACCCTGATCACCGATGAAGTCTGCCAGCAGATGCTAGAGGCTGATATCAAGATGGTTTCACTTTCCCTCGACGGTTCAACCGCTGAGATTCACGATGACTTCCGCGCCTGCCCGGGCGCCTTTGAAGGGGTGGTTCGTGCTGCTGAAACTCTCAATCGTAACGGCATCAAGTTTTTGATCAATTCGTCATTTACCAAACGTAACCAGAAAGATATCGGCGCCACTTTTAAGGTCGCCAAGGAACTCGGTGCCACCGCATGGTACATGTTCATGATCGTGCCGACCGGTCGTGGTGAAGAGATCATGGATGAACTGGTTTCCAAGGAAGACTACGAAGAAATCCTTACCTGGCACTACCAGCAGGAGAAGGGCGAAGACGAAATCCTGATGCGGCCGACCTGCGCACCTCACTACTACCGTGTTGTGCCCCAGATGGCCAAAGCCGAAGGTGTTGACTTTAAACGCCGGAGCCTGACTTTCTCCACCGGTGGTGGCAAAGGCTGCATCGCTGCCCAGTCCATCTGTCTGATCGATTGCTTTGGCAATCTCAAGCCGTGCTCCTATTTCCACTCATCAGTCGGCAACGTCAAACAGGTACCGTTTAAAGACCTCTGGTTCAACAGCAAGGTTTTCAACGAGCTGCGCGATTTCAAAAAGTACAAAGGCAAGTGCGGCGAGTGTGAGTTTATCAACGTTTGCGGTGGTTGCCGCGCGCGTGCCGACGCGGTCTATGGTGATTACATGGCGGAGGAGCCGTTTTGTAACTACGTTCCACCACGCACGCAAAAGCGGTTGGAAAAAGAAGCAGCAGAGAACGCACTGAAGTAGAACGGGTAGAATGAAAAGGTGAAAAATGATTGGTCGTGACCTTTCACGTTTCACCTTTAACTTTTCACGATAATCTCAGGAGAAATTGCATGTCTCAAGAATATACTTTTATCAAGGCTTGCTGGGGTCAACAGACTGATTATGTCCCCGTCTGGCTGATGCGCCAGGCTGGCCGTTACTTGCAGTGCTACAAGGATGTCCGTGCCAAGGGCGGCGGAACCTTTCTCGACCTCTGTAAAGATCCGGCGCGGGCGGCTGAAGTCACCATTCAGCCGATCGATATCCTTAACGTCGATGCGGCGATCCTCTTTTCCGATATCCTGACGCCAATTGAGCCGATGGGAATGGCTCTTGATTTCGTTCCTGGTCCAGTGTTCGAAAAGCCGATCCGTACCGCGGCCGATGTTGATGCCCTGATCGTGCCCGAGAATATGGCCGAAGCGGTCTCGTACGTTCCAGCAATCATTAAACGCCTACGGGTCGCTTTTGAGGGTCGCGTGCCGCTGATCGGCTTTGGTGGTGCACCATTTACCCTTGCCTGCTATATGGTAGAAGGACATGGCAGCAAGGACTTCGCTGCACTCAAGCAGATGATGTATTCGGATTTCCCGCTTTACGACGCCCTGATGAAGAAGATTACCGAGATGGATCGGCGCTACCTCAACATGCAGATCGAGGCCGGCGCCCAGGCAATCCAGATTTTCGATACCTGGGGTGGCCTGCTGGCTCCGCATGATTATGAGCGTTATATCCTCTCTTACGTCAAAGAGCTGATCAATGGCCTGAATCGCGATGGCATCCCGGTCATCTACTTTGTCAAGAACGGTGGCACTATGCTCGAACTGGTCAAGGAAGCCGGCGCCGATGTGCTCGGTCTCGACTGGCACGTCAACCTCGGTAAGGCTCGTGATATCTTGGGCGAAGATGTTGCCGTCCAGGGGAATCTCGACCCGACTGTGCTCTACGCACCGAAGGATCACATTGAGCGCGAGGTGCAGCGGATTCTCGATGAAAATGCAGGCCGACCGGGCTTCATTTTCAACCTTGGCCATGGCATCCTTCCTACTGTGCCGCCGGAGAACGCCGTCCACATGGTTGAGTGCGTGCATAGGCTGAGCGGCAGATAATGCTGTTCTTGGCCCAAGCGTAACGCCCGTTCGCTACGCTCACTCAAGGCGCGAAGAAAAGCCAGGAAAGACGCAAAGAAAACCGGATTTTTGTTAAATCAAAACCTTTGCGTTTTTCTTCTGTTCATTGTGTCTTTGCGTTACGCTTTGACTGTTGATTTTTGGCCCTTAACCTTTGGCCCTTAACCTATGATTTTCACCCATGAACCTTAATAAGCCTACCGGATTGGTACTTCTGAATATGGGCGGACCTGACTCTTTAAGAGCGGTTCGCCCGTTTCTCTATAATCTTTTCTCCGATCGTGACCTGATCCAACTACCAGCCGGGGCTTTGTTACAGAAACCGTTCGCTTTCATAATCAGCACTCTGCGTGCGCCGAAAGTCAGAGTGAACTATGCCTCGATCGGCGGTAAGACACCGTTGCTTGAGTGGACAATGAAACAGGCAGAGGGTACGGCTCGCGAGCTGGGAGAGCAGGTTAAGCCGTTCGTAGCAATGCGTTACTGGAAGCCACGGGCTGAAGAGTGTTTGCGGCGCATGAAGCAGGACGGCATAGAACAGGCGGTTGTACTCTCAATGTATCCGCACTACACCAGTGCAACGACCGGTAGCAGTATTAAGGATTTTGCGACCGCAGCCGCACGGGTCTACCCTGAGCTCAAATATACGGTCATCAGCGAATGGTATGATTGGCCTGCTTATCTTGATGTGTTGGCTAGCCGGGTGCGTGAAGGGTTGGAAAAGTTTCACGAACTGGTACGCGACGAGATCCCCATCCTTTTTTCGGCACATGCGCTGCCGCAGAAATTTATCGACGACGGTGACCCTTACCTCGACCATGTTCTCGCTACGGTTCGGGGGGTGATGGAGCGCTTCGAAGAACGCCCCTGGCTGCTCGGTTTTCAGAGCCGGAGTGGACCGGTACAGTGGATGGCACCGGATACTCTGGACGTGCTGGATCAACTGGGCGCGGAGCATGCCCCAGGCACCCTGATTGTGCCGATCTCTTTTGTCTCAGATCATATTGAAACCTTGCAGGAAATAGATTTTGAGATGCGCATGCACGCCGAGGCAATTGGTCTGCCACGTTTCGAACGAGCACCTTCACTGAATGACAGTCAGGATTTCCTGCAGGCGCTGGCCGCTCTGGTGAGACATCATCTGGAGACTATATGATGATTCCCTGCCTGCATTGCGGCGAGAAGTATGACCCGGAGAACCTGCCAAATGACGCGGCTGTTCAAGCGGGACGGATTCTGGCTGAAGAACGTTATAATGATGCGGGGAAGGTCTGTGCAAATTGTCTTGCCAGTCGTGGACGTCTGGCGATGATGTACGATCCTGACTGCTATTAGTAGTATGGCTGTAAAATGTTAAAGGTGAAAAGGGAAAAATTGAATAACAAAAGGGCCTGGTCTGTAATGACCTGGCCCTTCTTCTTTTCACCTTTAACGTTTTACTTTTTTCGTGTGAGTACTCAAACTTAATTCAAAGATCCAAGTCCCTGAGCTTCTCAAGCAATTCCTTCTGCTCATCACTCAACTCATCCGGTACATCAACTTCAACAACCACATAAAGGTCTCCGGCATGTTGTCCGGCGCGTCCCGGGACGCCAAAGCCTTTGAGCCTGATTTTGCCGCCGTTTTGTGTGCCTGGTTTTACCTTGATGCGTTTCGTCTCCTCAAGGGTCTCGACAGCCACCGAGGTGCCGAGGCATGCGCCGCTAAAGGGGATGCTCACGGTCGTATAAAGATCCTTGCCCTCACGCTGAAAGCGAGAGTCTCTGGTGATTCTGATCTCCAGTATTAAGTCGCCAGTTGGACCGCCGGACGAGCTGGCCCCGCCTTTGCCAGAAATACGCAGTTTCTGCCCAGGTTCGACTCCCGCAGGAATGCGGACCTGTAACTGTTCCTTCTGGCCGTTGCGGTCGAGGTCAACCCGGCGCTCACCGCCTAGAATGGCTTGGCGAAACGGGATGGTCAACCGCATCAGGTAGTCTTGCCCCTTAACCGGGCGAGGCTGCCGTCGACCTCCTGCTGCGGCTCCGCCGAAGATATGGCTGAAAATATCGTCTCCACCACCGCCAGCAAAGCCAAACTCTCGGAAAATATCGCCCAGGTCGGCGTTGCGAAAGATGTCTTCTTGGGAAAAACGCTGATGAAAAGCGGTGTCGCCGAATTGGTCGTATTGCTTCTTTTTCTCAGGATCAGAGAGCACAGCGTAAGCTTCGGTGATCTCCTTGAAGCGCTCTTCCGCCTTCTTGTCACCAGGGTTCTTGTCAGGATGAAACTTCATCGCCAGTTTGCGATAGGCTTTTTTGATCTGGTCGGCGCTGGCAGTCTTTTCCTGGCCGAGGGCGGCGTAGTAATCTTTGGCCATTATTTTTCCTTAGAGTGTATTTCGGGCAGGGTCAATATAGTGATGGGATGCCAGGACGTCAAGGGGTGTTTAGGGACAGTCCTTAGTACCTTGGAAAATTTTCTCTTCTCTTCTCAGGGGGAGGTTCGGAGGGGGGGTGCGATAGAGTGGATGTTAGTCCTCAGCGTTCCACTTCTCCAGATTTCTCTGGATGAAATCTACCGTCTTCTGCTGCTCCTCCTGTCCATTGCCAGTCACGTCCATCGGTTCGCCAAAGGCAAAGTGAACGGTTCGCGAGGGAATAATCGGGCCGAAATCCTTAATTATATTACCGGTGGACCAGGCCCAGGTCAGCAAGGCAACCGGTACAACAACCGCTCCGGTTCTTTTCGCGAGTTTTATGCCGATGCTGTTGAACTTTTTCGGATCGAAATCAACGGCACGCGTATGTTGCGGAAAAATAATCAGGGAGCGTCCCTGCTCCAGACGACGAGCGCCTTCCTCCATGACCATCTTAAGATCTTCACGTGGATTGACTCGGTCGACAACCACAGGATCGCGAACGCTAACAAGGTCGCTGAAAATCGGGAATTTAAGCAGACTGCTTTTTACCACATAAGCCAGATCGAAGCCGTGTGGCATGATCAGGGCGGGAAGGGTAAATGTCTCCAGTGAACTCATGTGGTTGCCGATGAAAATGCATGGGCGATCAATGCTTTTGAGGTGTTCCATACCGGTTACCTCAAATCGGCAACCTGACATTTCCAGGGCCTTGATTGTACTGACACTGCCATCATGCCATGCGGCGGAATCGTAGCTGCCTCTTCTTACCTTACGGCTATCATGCCAGACGATCGACATGACCTTGAGGTAAAAAGAGAGTGAGGGGAACAGCCGGCTTAGGACCCCGATTTTACGGTCCGGAGTGTGGTATTCGGTGCCTTCGTAAAAAGCTTTGACGTCAACCATGGGGTCTTCTTGCCTTCGTTCTCATCCGGAGTTCCCGGATGGATCCGATTCTATATTGTGGAACGTGAAGTGCGAAAACGGAACAGGAGCAGTGCGACGGCCATGCTCAACCCTGCGCAGACAAAGAGAACGTTGAGGCCGAACCAATCGCCAATATAGCCTAACGTCAGCGATCCTGCAAAGATTCCTGTATCAATCCCTCCGGTAAAAATGCCGGTTGCTTTGCCGCGAACTGCGGCAGGTTCATCACGGACAGCCATGGTGTTCAATAGTGGGAAGAGCAGTCCGTGGCCGATTCCGGAAAGAATCCCGGCCGCACAGAGTGTGGCCTGATTGTATGTGAATGGCAGGATGAAAAGCCCCGCCATGTACAAGATGATGCTGTAGGGAAGGATGCGATTCTCTCCCAAACGATCTGCTAACCAACCGCCGATGAATCGTACCGCAATAGCTCCTCCCGAATAAGAGAAAAAATAAACCGAGATGAAACCGAGATTGCGCTCTTCGGCAAGTGGAGCCACAAAGCCACCGGTGCTAGCCAGGCCAAAGCCGAAGAGAAGTGAAAGCAGTCCCACCATGATGAATTTCTCTCGTTTGAGAAGGCCGAAAAAGGTGGTTTTCTTCGTTTCACTACGTTCCTGAGAGCTTTCTTTAAGTGGTTGATGGACAAAGAGCGCTACAGCAGCCAGGGCACCAGCGGTGATAAAAAGACCGAAGAAGCCGAAGTGCTCAAGGGTGGTTTCGGCAACCACGGGACCAATGGCGATGCCGAGCAGGCCGGAAATACCGAACATGCCGATTCCTTCGTTGAGACGATCCTGCGGCAGGATGTCCGCCATAAACGTGAACACCGCGGTAAAGCAGATGGCCAGTCCTATGCCGTGGATAGCACGAAGCAGCAGGAAGAAAGGATAAGTCGAGCCGAGTGGGTCCTGAATGAATATATAGAGAAATGGCGAAATGACCATGATGGTGCTGCCCAAGGTGTAGCTGCGCTTGCGGCCGATGCGATCGATCATTTCGGCCACCCACGGGCGGCAGGCGGCAGAAGCCAGGGCAAATACGCCCATGACCACACCGATGTCTCCTTGGTTGCCACCGTGATCAAGGATGTAGAGAGGCAGCAGAAAGAAGGCGCTGAAGCTGGCTGTATGACAGAGATTTGCCAAAGCCATGGCCCAGAATGCTGGTGAGTAAACCATCTGATTTTGTCCGGTTAGAGTTGAGTTGGCGGGTATTCTGACGTGCCACTCGTGGGTAGTCAAGAGGCAACAGAAATTAGAAAAGAACATTGTGCCATAATTGAAGGAGAGACTCAGTGTTCTCAAGGGATTGCCCTTTGCCACCAGTCTGGATTTGAGGTATCTTCCTCTAAATGCTTTGCTAGGCGCCTGACGGGCTTAAAAAACCTACTGCGAAATCGGCTGATCAGTCCATATCCATGGCAATTTTCGACAAATAGCTTTGCTATTCGCTCTCAAATTCCCATAAATCTGGCCTCGAACATCCAATCTCTCGCTACGGTTTGTCAAGTCCGACAGCCTCCTATAGGGAAAAGGTTATCGATGAAAGAGAAGTTGCAGACGATCCACCTGAAAGATTACCAGGCGCCAGCGTATTTGATCGACACTGTTGACCTCCATGTCGAACTTGATCCAACGCGCACCGAGGTGCGTGCCAGACTGCAGATGCGAGTCAACGAGGACTGTCCGGATCGTCATGGTGAGCTGCGCCTTGACGGTCGTCAACTGGAGTTATTGCATGTCAAAATTGACGGTCGAGAATTGTCAGTCAATGAGTATGTTGTCGACAGTGAAAGCCTGACGATTATCAATGCGCTGAGTCAATTTACCCTGGAGACGCTGGTCGCGATTAACCCGGATGCCAATACTGCCCTCGAAGGGCTTTATCGGGCAAGCGGGCTCTTCTGTACCCAGTGCGAAGCTCAGGGCTTTCGTAAAATCACTTATTATCTGGATCGGCCAGATGTTATGGCCCGCTACACCACAACCCTGGTGGGTACTCGCGCGAGTACCCCCGTGCTTTTGTCCAATGGCAACCTGACTGACTCCGGTGTTCTGGACGACGGCCGGCACTATGCCACATTTGAAGATCCTTTCCCGAAACCGAGCTATCTCTTTGCTATGGTGGCTGGCAGTCTTACCGTCGTTGAAGATAGTTTTGTCACCATGTCAGGGCGTAACGTTTCTCTGCAGATTTTTGTCGAGGAACGTAATCGTTACAAATGCGATCACGCCATGTTCTCACTTAAAAACTCCATGCGCTGGGACGAGGAAACCTTTGGTCTTGAGTATGACCTTGATGAATACAAGGTGGTCGCGACGGACGATTTCAATATGGGCGCGATGGAGAACAAGGGCCTTAATGTCTTCAATTCCAAGTATGTCCTGGCGCGACCTGAGACGGCAACGGATGCGGATTTTCAAGGTATTGAGGGTGTCATCGGTCATGAGTATTTCCATAACTGGACCGGCAACCGGGTGACCTGCCGGGATTGGTTTCAACTCAGCCTCAAGGAAGGTCTGACGGTTTTTCGTGATCAGGAGTTCTCTGCCGATATGGGCTCTCGGGCGGTCAAGCGGATCAGCGAAGTGCGCTTGCTGCGTAATGTTCAGTTTCCTGAAGATGCCGGGCCCATGGCTCACCCGGTGCGTCCCGAGTCGTACATCGAGATCAATAATTTCTATACTTCTACGATCTACAACAAAGGGGCCGAGGTCATCCGTATGTACCAGAGCCTGCTTGGTGAAGAGGGCTTTCGGCGTGGGCTGGATCTCTATTTCGAGCGGCACGACGGTCAGGCGGTGACCACGGATGACTTTTTCGCAGCCATGACCGATGCTAACGATGTTGATTTAAACCAGTTTAAACGCTGGTACAGCCAGGCGGGAACACCGGTTCTGGATGTCAGCGGTGTTTATGATGCAGCGGCAAAAGAGTTCAGGCTGCATGTTCGCCAGTCCTGCCCGGAAACCCCGGGACAGACAGACAAACAACCCTTCCTGATTCCACTGAAAATGGGCTTGCTTGGTCAAGACGGCGCAGCTCTGCCTCTGCAGATGGCTGGTGAGAAATCTCCGCAAGGAACTTCCCGGACTTTGCAGGTCAGCGCTGCAGAGCAGACCTTCAACTTTATTAATGTGCTGGTGGCTCCTCTTCCATCTCTGTTGCGTGATTTTTCTGCACCAGTCAAACTCCACTACCTCTATAGCAGACAAGGTCTGGCTTTCCTCCTTGCCCATGACAGCGATTCTTTCAACCGCTGGGAAGCAGGACAACGTCTGGCAACCGAAGTCATCCTTGAGATGATTGCCGACATCGGAAATAGCAGTGAACCGGAAGTCCCGGAGGACTTCATGAGTGCTTTTCGTAGCGCTTTGACCGACCAGGCTGCTGATCCAGCCCTGCTGGCCCTGGCTCTGACCTTGCCCGGCGAGATGGAGCTGGCAGAGGCTATGTCCATTGCCGATCCAGCTGCTATTCATACCGCTCGTCAGACGCTGCGTAAGGTTTTGGCTGTCGAGCTGGAAGTTGAGTTCACTGCTGTTATGAAGGTCCTGCAGGATAAGGGTCTTTATTCTCTTGAACCACAGGCGATCGGTCGACGCAGTCTGAAAAATCTCTGCCTCAACTACTTGACGCTTCTGGATCACCCGGAGATGCAAAAGGATTGCTTTGAGCAGTTTGTCGAGGCTGACAATATGACGGATCGTATGGCGGCACTGACCTGCCTGGTACATAATTGCCTACCAAAGTGGGAAGAGGCCCTGGCGGCTTTTTATCATCAGTTTCAGGATGATCCTCTGGTCGTCGACAAGTGGTTCAGTCTGCAAGCGACCTCACCCTGGCAAGAGACTCTGGACAAGGTTCGGGAGTTGATGGAACACCCGGCCTTTACCATGCGTAACCCGAATCGTGTGCGTGCTCTGGTTGGAGCCTTTGCCCATGGCAACCCGGTATCTTTTCATGACCTGTCTGGAGCTGGGTATGAGTTTATTGCTGACAGGGTTCTTGAGCTCGACATCCTCAACCCGCAAGTGGCTGCCAGAATGGTCGCACCTTTGAGCCGTTGGCGGCGTTACGATGACAAGCGACAGTCTTTGATGAGAGCACAGCTGGATCGGATTCAGGGGCAAGCGAACCTATCTGCTGATGTTGGTGAAATTGTGCAGAAGTCTTTAAACTAACCGATCAAAAGCGGAAAAGCGTAACGCAAAGGCGCAAAGGGATAGGGAAAGACGCAAAGAGAAATTTTTAACAAATAATCAGTAGTGTCCGGTCAGATTTTTGCATTCAGCAACATCCCCCTCTCCCTAGCCCTCTCCCACAAGGGGAGAGGGGATATTAAGCCCCCTCCCTTCGATGGGAGGGGTTGGGGGAGGGTGCAAGGCATTGATTCTATGCCTGTTAAATCCTTGCAATTTCCTAACCGGACAATGCTGACAAATAATGAATAAAGAGACTAATATGATGAAGGATCTGCTGATCATTGGTTGCGGCGATATCGGTGTGCGGGTTGCTCGTTTGATGCAACAGGGCGACGGCAATGTATTTGGCCTGGCTCGTTCCGATGAAAGGGCAGACCGCTTGCGTGAGTTGGGAATTGATCCGGTCATGGGAAATCTTGACGATTCGTCCTCGCTGATTAATCTGCCGACCGCAGGGATAGTGGTGCTCTATTTTGCTCCCCCGCCGGGAGGTGGCCTGTTCGACAGTCGCATGCGCAACTTTTGCAAGAGTGTCGGTCCCAAACAGCTCCCGGACAAGATCGTTTATATGAGTACCAGTGGCGTGTATGGTGATTGCGGTAGTGAGTGGGTGACAGAAGAAACTCCACTTAACCCGCAGACCAGTCGGGCGCAGCGGCGCGCCGATGCCGAATCCACTCTGCAGGAGTGGGGCAGGGTGCATAATGTCGCGGTGGTGATCCTGCGCGTGACCGGTATCTATGGCCCCGGCCGTCTGCCTCTGGCGAGAGTTCAGCAAGGTCATGCGGTTTTGCACGTGGAAGAATCTCCACCGACCAATCGTATTCATGCCGATGATTTGGCTATGGTCTGCTTGAAGGCTACGGAAAAAGCCGGCGATGGTGATATCTTCAATGTCAGCGATGGCCAGCCCGGAACGATGACGCAGTATTTCAACGCAGTTTCCGACCTGCTTGGCTTGCCAAGGCTACCGCAGATCAGCATGGAAGAGGCGAAGCAGGAGATGAATCCAATGATGCTCTCTTATCTGACAGAAACCAGACGTATGGATAATAGCAAGATGGTGGAGCGGCTTGGCGTGACTCTGGTCTATCCAGATCTTGATACGGGGTTGAAGAATGTCGTTGCACAACTTGATCAGACGAATATGGGGTATTTAGGCAGCATAGGTCATTGATAAGCCACTAAAGCTTCAAATATCAAAGTAATAATTGTTTGTTTCGGTCATTATATTGTGTCCGTCTTCGTGTCTTTGTGCCGTAGTAGCACAATCCTGTTAGCCTTGGATTTCCGGAGGAAATCATGAGAAAAATAGCAATCATCGGCGCCGGTATCTCCGGCTTGAGTACGGCTTATGCCATCGAACGTCTTGCTGGTGAGGCCGGCCTGGAGGTCGAAGTTACAGTCTTTGAACGAGAGGATCGTACCGGCGGTAAGATCTGGAGCATCAAAGAGGAAGGTTATCTCTGTGAATGGGGACCAAACGGCTTTCTCGATAGTAAACCGATGACTCTCGAATTATGCGATCACCTCGGTATTCAGGACCGGCTTGAACGGTCTAATGATAATGCTCGCAAACGGTTTATCTACAGTGGTGGAATCCTTAATCGTCTGCCGGAAAATGGACCGATGTTCCTGCAGTCGAAGCTGATCAGCTGGCCGGGGAAAATTCGTTTGGCCCAGGAATTCATCAAGCCGAAGCGGACCGATGGTGTTGATGAGACGCTGGCTGATTTTGCCCGACGTCGGCTTGGTGCCGAGGCTCTCGATAAATTGATTGGTCCGATGGTCTCCGGAATTTTTGCCGGAAATCCCGAAACCATGAGCCTGAAGAGCTGCTTTCCACGCATTCATGAGTTGGAACAGGTGTACGGCGGTCTGCTCAAGGCAATGGTGAAGATGGCCAAGCAGAAAAGAGCCGAGGTCAAGGCGGGCAAGCAAGTGGCCAGCGCCGCGGGACCGGGTGGCGTACTGACCTCCTTTGTTGGCGGCATTCAGGAATTGACTGACGGCACGGTCAAAGCGCTTAAAGGTAAGGTGCAGACGGGGCAAGCCGTCACCGGTTTGAAGGCGATTGATGGCGGTTGGGAGCTGCGTCTTGCTGACGGCTCCAATTACGATGCGGAAGTGGTGGTTTCGGCAGCACCGGCCCATGTCCTCAAAGAACTCACCTGGTCCTTAGATGGCGAGTTGTCTGAGCTCCTTAATGGTATCCCTTATGCGCCGATGAACGTTATTTGTTTCGGTTACGAGCAGGAGAAGGTTGAACGCGACCTGGATGGCTTCGGCTATCTGATCCCGAAGAAGGAGGGCTGTCAGATCCTCGGTACCTTGTGGGATTCGAGCATCTTCCCGTCTCGGGCCCCGGAAGGGCATGTCATGTTGCGCTCGATGATGGGTGGCGCCACCACCCCTGAAGCAGTCGATCTGAGTGATGCCGAAGTTAAAGAACGGACTATGGCTGAGCTCAAAAAAATCATGGGGATCTGTGCCGAGCCGGATTTCGTCAGAATATTCCGACACCAACGAGCAATTCCCCAGTATGTTGTCGGCCATGCTGATCGGCTTGCAGCAATTGATGAGCGTCTCAAGTCCCATGCCGGTCTGATCCTGACTGGCAATGCGTTCTCCGGCATCGGCCTCAATGATTGCGTTAATGCCGCCAACAAGGCAGGCGAACAGGTCATAGCGTGCCTGCAAGGTATCGACTGACTAGAATGCTGCCTTGATCAACGCCGTGGCTGAGACCCTTAAGCGACTGACGGCTCGCTCGGTTTAAGTTGCTTGCAAGTCCAGACAGTCAATCCTATAATAGCTCGCTTCAAGGCGATGTCGTTGCTCGCGTCCCTCTACGAGCAGCCTGTCGGACTTCCAATGGACTGGCTGCAAGGAGAAGTTAGTATGAGATTGTTGACCAGGTCTGATTTCGACGGCATTTGTTGTGCTGTTCTGTTAAAAGAACTCGGATTGATGGATGAGATGGTCTACGCTCACCCAAAAGATCTGCAGGATGGCAAGATCCCCGTGACCAGTAATGACATTCTGGCCAACGTGCCTTTTGTCGCCGGTTGTGGGCTCTGGTTCGATCACCACTCTAGCGAAATTGAGCGCAACGATACCGAAGGCCGCTATGAAGGGTTGAGTGAGTTAGCGCCAAGCGCTGCGCGAGTCATTTGCGATTACTACGGTCCGGAAAAATTCGCCAGATTCAATGAGCTTCTCGAATATGTCGACAAGGTTGACTCAGCGCAGTTGACCGAAGATGAGATCCTGAATCCGACCGGCTGGATCCTGCTCGGTTTTCTTTGCGACCCGCGCACGGGTCTCGGTTACCACAAGTCCTACACTGTCAGTAACCTGCAGTTTGTTCACAGCCTTGTTGATATGATCGGTGAAATGTCTATTGATGAAATTCTCGCTCATCCTGACGTCAAAGAACGTGTCGATTTCTATTTTGAAAGTACTGAAAAGGCCACGAAGTTTTACAAAACCTGTACCTGGATGGATGGACCGATAGCTATCTCTGATTTCCGCATCGCGGGCATGGCGCCACCGTCTAATCGTTTTCTGATCTACTCTCTTTATCCCGAGGCGAATCTCTCCATTCGCATGATTGATGGTAAGGACGGCGAGTTTGTTTCTTTTTCGGTGGGCTATAGCATTCTCAACCGAACGGCTACGGTTGACGTTGGTTCACTAATGCTCAAATATGGGGGTGGTGGGCACAAGGTCGTGGGAACCTGCCAGGTGCCTTATGAAGAGGCAGAGGATGCTCTTCATGATATGGTTGATTTTATTAAGACTGCGAGTTGATTTTCTGCTGTTTGACAGCTAAATAAGTGATTATTCAAGGGCGACAGATGCGAATCTGTCGCCCTTTACATTTCATGTTTTGGGGGCTGTTCCCTGCCAGAGGACCGTACCTTTGGTTTGCTTTTACGCCCAGTAAGGAGAATCGTCAGCACAATGATTAATATCAATGCCGCCCCGGCCCCCCATAAGCCGATTTGCTCGATGCGGCCGCCGACATCCTGCCCCAGCGTGTTAACCTGAGCTCGAGTTTCGAGAAGCTGCTTGCGGGTTTCTGCAAGCTCCTTCTCGGTACTTCTCTGTTGCGAGGCAAGCTCCACCTGAAGTGTTCGCAGCGATCCTTCCAGAGCACTGATTCTCTTTGTCTGCTCCGGCATGGCGTTGTTCTGCTGCCTGACTTCGTTGTTCAGAGTAGAAAATGCCTCATTCAGCTTCTGAAGCTCGCCCTCTATCAGGCTCGTTTTCTCTTGTTGGCTGGATATTGATTGGGCCAGACCAGCAAGACGTCTGTCTAATTCAAGGCGTTCAGCGTCGTCTTTGGCAGCAAGTAATTTAAGCTGTTTCTGATGCTCTGAAACAGACTTATTCTGACCGGCTATGTCTCTTTGTAAATGCCATATCTTTTCCTGAATCTGTTCTATCTCCGTCAAGAGTAGTGCCTGATCAGCGAAGAGTGGCGTTGCGCAGAGCAGGATGATGAACAGGATTTGCAGTGTTTTCAAATTAACCTCCCTAGTCGCCTGTCGGACAATCAATGAACTGGCTGCAAATTCGCCTGTTTGGCCCATATCTCAGCTCATTTTCGACCAATAGCTACGGCTATTACTCTCAAATGAGCTAAAATCTGGTCTCAAACATCCAATTTTTCGCTTCAGCCCTGATTGTCCGACAGACTGCTAGCAGCCAGTCCATTGGAAGTCCGACAGGCTGCTGGCACGCCTGCGGCTAAATTCAGATTGCTGGCGTTAGCCTTTGATTTTATCGTCGATCATGAGATTCAAGCTTGATCTCTTTGAGAATGTAACGCAACCGGACCGGTAGGTCAAAGGGCCGCAACAATCGTAGCATTGGACGGTTCACCCATCAACAGTCGATTCTTAGGCGTGATGTCACTCGGGATCTGTTGGGTGAAAACCCGGTAGCCCTTATTCGTCAACCAATTGGCCCTGCTGACATCCACCGCCAGTGGGCCATCAAGCCAGCCAGATAGACCGCCTTGCTCTGCTTCATTGAGATTGTGGCAGCAGGGTAGCACGGCAAGGCGCGCAGCAGCGGCCGTTGCTCGTTCGAGAACCAGGTCGGTCAGGCCACCGCAGGCGTGAACAGAAACGACCAGGTCACTTGATTTCAGCGCGATTTCATCCAACGGGGCTTTAATAAATTCAATCCTGTTGTCCAGCCTTGGCCATGTTTCAATCAAAGCTTTATGGAGGTGTTTGGCAGAGGCTGGGATGGTGCAGTCAACGGCTAACGCTTGCGGTGAACTATCATCGAGTAGCAGCAACAGAGCTGCAGTCAAGCCATGACCGCACGCCAGATCGACAACGCGACCACCGCGAAAACGGCGTCGCACTCGCCGGGCTACTTCCCACGTCTCAAAGAGCTCTTTGCGCGGCAGGCAGCCAGCCTGACAGACAGCGCGACCGATCTTGTCGAACAGGGTGTCGCCCGGGAAGAGAATCAACTCTTTTTCTGTCAGTCGGTTTTTGGAGGAACGGTTCATGGGAAATCCGGAATCCGGGACGAGGTACGAGGTACGAGGTACGAGGTTCTAATGATTCAGGTTTTCGCGTCCCGCGTCCCGCGTTACGCGTTCCTAGCTTCCCTGTTACTCTGACAATCAATACAAAAAGGTGCTTCCGGCTGGGCTTTTAGGCGAGCGTAGCCAATGTCCTCTTCACATTCCATGCATAGCCCGTACTCGTCACCGGTGTGGCGACGCAATGCGGCTTCAATCCGTATCAGGCGAGTCTTGGTCGTACGTCGGTTCGCCTGCACCATACTCTGCTGCTGCATGGCGTCCATGCGTGAGAGGCGTCCGATGGGCTCGTCGAGGCTGATCGGTTGTGCCCCGTCGCTGGAATTCTCAAGGAGTTTCTGGAGTTCTGTGCGCAGGGTCAGCAAGGTCTGGTGAAGTTCTGCCCACTGTTGTTCGTTCAATTCATTCATGGGAGGCCGTCAGGGTAGCGATAAAATCACTGATCAACCGGGCGCCTGTCTCTGGTTGGGCCAACAGGATGATATGTGGTCCGGAGATCTGCTTAACCTGTAGCTGTGGCAGGTGCTTTTGCAGAGGTGTCACCGCCCTCGACGGAACCAGTCGGTCGTTGCTTGCCTGGAGGTAGAGACAGGGCTTTGAAAAGGTCGTGTCCGGTGGTGGCGGCAGCTCAGCAAGAATTTTTAAACGTTGCGAGAGAACCTTTAGTTTGACGCTTGCCAGCGCTTCATGGAAAATGTTGACGGCATCCTTCGATGCCCCGCCAAGACAAAAGAAACGGCTGAAGAGTGTGGTTGAAAAAAGTTTCAATAGCAGCGCCTGTGGCAGGAAGCGACTTGCGTCGAGTAAAAAGGGGCTCGGATGGTGGGCAAAGGTGGCGACAAAAAGCACACCGATCAGATTGCTCGGTGGTTTAACGAGTAATTGAAGACCGACCGGTCCGGAGAAAGATTCCGCCAGAAGTACGAAAGGTTTCTTTTTGGGAAACTGCTTGCGGGCAAAATCGACATGTTCCTGAAAAGACATGATGCGATCGGCAGGATAACGCAGAATCTGAGCGTCG
Source organism: Deltaproteobacteria bacterium (assembly GCA_024636155.1). Classification (GTDB taxonomy): domain Bacteria; phylum Desulfobacterota; class Desulfuromonadia; order Desulfuromonadales; family BM103; genus M0040. Next base: position 12,975 of record JAGXHM010000019.1, on the reverse strand, counting down.
ATCTCTGCCGGCAGGTGCGCCAAGAGTGGCTCAAAGATCAGCCCTGTGCCGTCAAGGCCGGGAAGGAGTAAAAGTGTTGTCATTGTTGGTTACAGTCCTGAATGCTGGAATTCGGGGACACATTACTAATGTGTCCAGAATGGCGCTAGCTTAAGTGAAATCTGCATAACATCCACTTCGAAACAAAGTATTTCCAATCCCGATTGATGGGTTTATTAGACCAAAAGCCTGATATCTTTTTGCCTCAAGATTACTTCATGATTTCTCTGATTATAAGCTTTAAATCAGTATAATCTCGAAGTAATCGTGAGACTAATATTGGTTGTATGTTAATTCTTTGGCTCAGATTCAAACGCATAGGTACTGCTGCTTTGACTGCTTAAACTCGTGCCATTCTAATGTGTCCCCGAATTATTTCCCTTTTCTTCGGTAAAGATCCGTTTTTAAACTGGAGACCCGGTCGAGAAAAAGCATCCCATCGAGATGGTCCAACTCATGCTGGATAGCGACTGCCTCGAAGCCGGTGGCTTCGATGACGCGTAGTTGCCCGGTGCGATCAGTGAATTCGACAACGATATGATCGGGTCGCGTCACGTTGCCTGTGTAGTCGGGAACGCTCATGCAGCCCTCACGCATTGTTGTGCTACCGGACTTCTCGATGATCTCCGGGTTGACCATTTCAAGCAGGCCGTGATTGTTCTCCTTGCCGAGTTTACTCTTGGAGACATCAACCACCACCACACGACGCAGCACGCCGATCTGTGGGGCAGCGACACCCACTGAATGACCAGCATCGATCATGGTATCAACCAAGTCCTGAACCACCGCGACCACGGTTTCGTCAAGCTCCTCGACGGATTTGGCCACTTGTTTGAGCATCGGGTCTGGATAGAGAAGTATAGGACGAACAGCCATGGTTAGTGTCCTGTCACGCGGCAAATGTTGTATTCAGAGCCACGCATAAAGCCCGAGACAAGGCGCAGCACGTAGAGAATGGTTTCCCCCTTGTCAAGGGACACTATAGTTCCACCGTCGGGATGATGCGCACAGTGATGTCGATCTGCAGATCATCCCTTATCGGGGCAAGCCAGCCGTTGACATCTTCTTCTTCAACGCCTTCGGGTAGCGCTGCTTCGATGACCATCACATAAACAGGACGTTCTTCAGTGCCAACCAGCTTGGTGTTGAGATCGGTGATGTTAACCTGCTTCTCGCCCAACACCTCTGCCACTCGGTAGACGATCCCGGGCTTGTCGGAACCGTAGACCGAAATCATGCAGATATCGCCTTCGATCTGTGACCGTGTTTGACCGCCTGGCTTGAGTACGCGCAGGGCGACTGTTAAATCGGTTTCTTGCAACGGCTTGAAGGCTTCACCGAAGCTCTCCAAGTTGGTGAACTCCGGATGGCCAAGAATCAGGATCATGGCGAATTGTCCGCCGAGAATTGAGCAACTCGAATCGGCGAGGTTGCAGCCTTGGTTGAAGAGAATCTTCGTTACCTGGGAGACGATCCCGGGACGATCGCGACCGACAATGGTCAGAGCGAAATGGTTCATGGTTTCCTCCAGCTTTGACAGTTCGTTACAATACGTATATTTTCTAACACAAAAGGACAGGTTATTTCTATGAAAAGGGACGGGGAACGCGGGACGAGGAGTGCTTTTTATCGCACTCGTTCCACGTCACGCGTGCCGAAGTGATCGAAATGCAATGGCGTGAACAGGACATTCGTACTGATTTTTTCCGAGGCTCCGGCCCTGGTGGTCAGCATCGCAATACCAGTGAAACCGGGGTGCGCATCACTCATCTGCCGACCGGTGTTGTGGTAACTGCGACCGAGTCGCGCTCTCGTCACCAGAATCTGCAACGGGCTATGCTTCGCTTGGAAGAGAAGCTTGCTGCGCGATCGCGTAAAAAACGGCCACGCATTGCTACGCGTCCTGGTAGGGGCGCTATTGCCAGGCGTCTTGATGGTAAGCGCAAGCAGGCAGAGAAGAAGGAGAGACGCAAACAGGTGGATGATTGATGCGTTGTTAGTTTTAGGCTGTATGGAAAAGTAATGATTTTGTTGCCAACAGTTAAAAAGTCAGACGAATGATCAGGCTGTTGAGGAGTATGCTGCCCAGTATCAGGCCAAGGTAGATGTGCAGGCCGAGACGAAGTTTTTCTGCAATTTTTTCAACGAAGGGAGTCTTCTTGTGGGTGCGCGTTGTCCAGACGGCAAATGCGATGGCAATACCAGTTATAAAAGCTTGCAGGACGGGCAGCTGTACCAGCTGCATTGATGACAGCAAAAACGTAGCGACGACCATGCCGAGAATCCAGAAATGACTGAGGCTCAACAGCTGGTGACCAGTGAGATTCGTTGGTAAAGTTCTGAATCCGACACGTTTTAATTCTTGCCGGTCTGGCAGGGCCAGAAGCCAGTAATGTGGAACCTGCCAGAGTACCATGAGCAGTGCCAGGGTTAGCGGCTGTGGGTCAAACAGGTTACCGCCTGCAGCAAGCCATCCCATCAACGGTGGCAACGCTCCGCACGGTGTGCCAGCAATCACCGCTAGCGCTGAGCGTTGTTTTAAAGGCGTATAAACAAGCAGATACCAACCGGTTGCAAACAGTCCCAGAAGCGCTGTTTTGGCACCGGTCTCCGCAAAGAGGATGGCCAGCCCGCCACTGCCGAGAATGATACCTATTGCTGTGCCCGTTGTCGCGGTGAGGGCACCACAGGCCAGCGGTCGCCGACAGGTGCGGCGCATCAGAGCATCAGTGGTGCGCTCCTGTACCTGATTGAGGACGGAGCAGGCTGAGCTCAAGAGAAAGATGCCCCAGGCCAGTGACCAGAGAGTTATCCCGGGCATGTGAGGGTCAGCTGCTAAAGCTCCCGTCAGGGCAGAAATAGCGACCATCGCCGACAAAGGCAATCGGATCAGGCGACTTAAGGCGGTCAGGTTTGTCATGGTTCCAGTGTGACTCTGCATTTATTCCAACGTTTCCAGCCATGCTTGCAAGGCTTTAATGTCTTCATCGCTCAGCCCCGGATAGGGTGGCATGGCTGGCGGATAGTCCTTTGCAATCTCAGCGCCTGGGTCACGGATAGCACGGATCAGGTAATCGGCATCTGCCGTAACGGTAACTTCATGACCGTCCTTAACAACCGTGCGTTCACTTCCCATCAACCCTTTGAAACTCGGACCGACGCGGCGACTACCGTCTGTGCTGTGACAGCCAAGACAGCCGTTCTTGCCAGCCAAATCCTCTCCCGGACTGGCGTGGTTGACAGGCTCGGTTGCTTCAGCCGGTTGGCCAGACTGCCCGGATTCTTTTTCTTCCGTTGCTTTGACAGCTTCTGAAACCGCGTTGTCTCCTGTAACTTCAGCGCTCTGCTCTTTAGCATTGAGTCCTGTCAGGTAATCAAGCATTCCGGCCAGCTCTTCCTCTGGGATGCGACCCGCGTAGGGTGGCATCGCTGGTGGATACCCTTCGACGATATCTGCACCAGGGTCCACAATCGATTTTTCCAGGTAAGTACGATCACTGGTCAGCGTACGGCTCTCTCCACCGCTGACGACGATCACCTGGCGTCCGCCGATGCCCTGGAAACTCGGTCCGACCATCGGCGAGCCATTCAGAGAATGACAGCCGAGACAGCCATGCTTTTGTAGCAGCTCTTTGCCGGCATCTGCTGTAGCGGGTTGAGCTTTCAACCAGGCTGCAAACTCTGTAGCCGGAATTGCTTCTACCGTTGTGATCATGCTGGAATGGGCGACGCCACAGTATTCAGCGCAGAAGAGATCGTAGCTGCCTGGCTGCTCAGCAACAAACCACACATAGTTTTCCATCCCCGGTACGCAATCACGTTTGACGCGGAAAGCTGGCACATAAAAGCTGTGCAGCACATCTTCGGAGGTTAAAAGTACTTTAACCGGTTGGCCGACCGGAACATAAAGCTTGTCGGAAGTTTTGCCGTTCTCGTAGGTAAAGAGCCAAGACCACATGCGTGACGAGCCCTGGATCGGAATGGCATTGTCAGGAATCCGGCGCAGAGAGAGATAACCTTCCCAGCCATACCAGAACATGATCCCAACCAGGATCGTCGGGATGATTATCCAGGTGGCTTCGAGCCAGGCGTTGTGGTCTTTCTGGCTGAGCGGTACAGGTTCACGCTTACGGTTGTAACGCCAGACCAGGTAAACCATGGCCACCGTGATGCCGAGCAGAGCGATGCCGCTGATGCCAAAGATGACGTAGAAGGCCTTGTCGACAGCCTCGGTGGTGGTGATTAAAGGTTGGGGGTTCACGTCAAGGCTCCTAACGGTAAAGAACATCAAAAAAGTTCAGGCCGATAAATACCGCCAGGATCAGCAGCGCGGCGAACAAAGATAGTTTGAAAAGACGGCTCTCGTATTTCATATGCATGAAGACGGCTACCACCAGACCCGATTTAATGACTGCGATGCCCAGAGCGACCCAAACATTCCACGCACCAAAATCATATTGGGCGACAGTGATGGTGATGCCGGTAAGAATCAGCAGGCCGATCCAGACGATTGCGAAGGTTTTATATGGGACGATATGGGCGTGTTCTTCAGACATAATTACCTCTTATGATTCAACGCGGAGGCGCGAAGGCGCAGAGAAAAACAAAAAATAAGTTTTAGAAAAAATCATTTCTCAGCGTCTCCGCGCTTCCGCGTTGAATGTATAGATTCTTGTGCTGCCAGTTCATCAATGCAAAATCAAATAGTAAAGTGGGAAAACAAAAATCCAGATCAGGTCAACCAAGTGCCAGTAGAGGCCTGCATTCTCGAGGATGACAAAATCATCAGCATTTACTCTGTCACTCTTGATCAAAAACATGGCCCAGACCAGAAGCAGGGCACCGATGATCACGTGCAGGCCATGTAGCCCAGTGGTCAAGTAATAGAGGTTGAAAAAAACCATTTCGCCGGGCTGCATCTCTTTCAAATGTGCCGAGCCAGGATAGATGCCGTGATGAATCTTGGCGCTCCATTCAAAGTACTTGTTAATCATGAAGATGACTGCGCAGGCAATGGTGCCACTGAGCAGACCAAGACAGAGTCGTTTGGCCCCACGGCGCAGCGCAGTGATCGAGATGGCAACAAAGAGGCTGCTGGTTAGCAGCACCATGGTATTGCCACCGCCAAACCACACGTTGAGTTCTTTGCCGGCCGAAATGAATTCTTGAGGATAGCGGGCCAGGTAAACGGCATAAAGGAGAAACAATCCTCCAAAAAGTAATACCTCGGTAAAAAGGAAGAGCCACATACCGAATTTGGCGCCAGTATAGTCCTTGTGGACATGGTCACTCATAGGATGCCTGCCTTCTTGAAGTCATAGGGACCGTGGGTGACCACAGGGTCTTCTTCGCCGAAATTCTCAGTGGGTGGTGGCGATGGGATCTGCCACTCAAGGCAGGCACCGCCCCAGGGGTTGGCTTCTACCGGATCGCCTTTGAAGATGCCGCGAAAGATGTTGACGAACATCAGGATCAGGCCGACGGCCAGGATCCAGGAGCCGACCGTGGCCAACTGATTGAGTCCTGTAAACTCAGGGACGTAGTCGTAATAGCGGCGTGGCATGCCCTGCATGCCAACCACTTTCATGGAGATGTAGAGAATGAGGAAACCAATCATAATCACTCCCCAGGCCACGGTGGCAACGGTCTTGTCGTACATGCGGCCGTAAATCTTCGGTAGCCAGTAGTGCATGGCGGCGAAGAAGGCCATGCCGGTACCACCGAACATGACGAAATGGAAGTGACCAACGACGAAGTAGGTGTCATGGACGTGTACATCGGCTGCTGCTGCACCGAGTACCAGGCCGGTTAGTCCGCCGATGGTGAAGAGCAGAATGAACGACAGGGCGTAGAGGAGCGGCGGGTCGAGCAGGATCGAGCCCTGGTACATGGTCGCCAGCCAGTTAAAAACCTTGATCGCGGACGGAATGGCGACAATGAAGGTCAAAAAGGAGAAGATCATGACCGCCATATCCGACATGCCGCTGGTGTACATATGATGGGCCCAGACCAGAGAACCGGCGAAGGCAATAGCGATACTGGAGACCACAATCGCTTTGTAGCCGAAGGCTGGCTTGCGAGAGAAGACCGGGATGATGTCGGAGATTACGCCCATGCCTGGCAGGACCATGATGTAGACCGCCGGGTGGGAGTAAATCCAGAAGAGGTGCTGGAACATGATCGGGTCACCGCCCTGGGAAGGGTCGAACAGACCGGTGCCAAGGACCCGCTCGGCAAAGAGCAGGGCGACGGTAATGCCGATTACCGGGGTGGCGAGGATCTGAATCCAGGCCGTGGCGTAAAGTGACCAGGTAAAGAGCGGAATACGCATCCAGGTCATGCCCTTGGTGCGCAGACGATGGATGGTGGTCACGAAATTGAGTCCGGTAAGGATCGATGAGAAACCGAGGATGAAGACTGCTATCGCAGCGAGTGAGACGTTGGTGCTGGTCTGGGCCGAGAAGGGAACGTAGAAGGTCCAGCCGGTATCAGGGGGGCCGCCACCGGTAAAGAGTGAGGTTACGGCCAGCACGGCACCGGTGATGTAAAGGTACCAGGAGAAGAGGTTGAGCTTCGGGAAAGAGACGTCGCGGGCTCCGATCTGGATCGGCATGATCATGTTGCCAAAGGCTGCCGGGATACCGGGGATAATGAAGAGGAAAATCATGATCACGCCGTGCAGGGTGAAGGTGGCGTTGTAGCTCTGGGCGCTCATGATCGTCTCGCCGGGGGCAAAAAGCTCAAGGCGCAGCAGCAGCCCGAGCAACACTCCAACACAGAAGAAAATGGTCACGGACCAGAAATAGAGCAGGCCAATGCGCTTGTGGTCGGTGGAGAATATCCAGCCAAAGATGCCGGGATAGTTGCCTTCGCCGAAAAAACCGCGGTCGTTGCTCGCCGTGGCAGTTACCTCACTCATAGGTTCTTATCCTTCTTGGACTTCTTGCCGCCAAACATCAGAAAGGCAGCGAAAATGGCCAGAGTTGCCAGGATGGCTGTGGCCGATACACGCAAGATATTAAAGACATAAGTCTTCTGTTCAGGGTCGAAGCTGAAACAGTACTGGACCATTTTACGAATTGTCGTGCCGACTCGGCCAGCTTTGGCTTCGTAGAGCGCCAGAGTCAGATCTTTGGGGACGATATGGGTGCCGTGCAGGTAGCGGATAATCTGCCCATCCGGAGAGACAACGAAAAAAGCGACCGGGTGCAGAAACTCTGAGCCGACCTTCTGGAAGTGATAGCCGGCTGCATCGGTCAGTTGAAGAATCGTAGCAAGATCTCCGGTCAGAAAATGCCAGGCGTGGTCCGGATACTGGTTTTTCATCGCCGCGTAGTAGGTGTTGCGACTGCGCAGTGCCAGTTCCGGTTGTTCCGTTTCGTCAAAGCTGAAGGAGATGACCTGATAGTCTTCACCGGCTTTAAGCTTGATATCTGGGAGAACCCTGGCCAGATCCCCTTGCAAGAAATGACAGACATTGGGGCAACGATAATAAACTGGAGCAATAATCGTCGGTTTGGTCACCAGATCGGATAAGCTGACCGGGTTGCCCTGTTCATCACGAAAGACCAGGTCGAGAGGGAGATAGTCGCCTAGTTTTTCATTCAGACCAACTTTGGCCGCACTCTCTTTCGTTTCGGTTGGGTGGACATGTTTACTGGTTTTTTCGGTAGTGTCGGTATGTCCCTCATGAGTCATTTTCGCCGGCTCATTGGGTTGATGCTGAGGGACGGCTGCTGTAGCATAAGTGCTGAATATCAAACCATAGAAGAGTAAGCAGAAGATGATTGCCAGCCACCTCTCTGGGGTGCAACTTTGTTCTGAAAGATTCAATTTAATCATGATTTCCGTTCGTGGATAGAGAAAAGTTGACAATGTCGGTAATCATATCAATTTTATGAGAATTTGCAATTAGTTCCGTATCATTGAGCCGATTGCACAGCTCCTGCTCTTCTGATAGCATATCTTGGTTAGAGCCTGTTTGGTTGAATAAATTGTTGCCGGTTTTTATAGTGACCGAAATGCTCTTGAGGGAGATTGTTATGGACGAACTGAAGGAACGAATTATCGAGTTGGAAATTCGCTACGCTCACCAGAACAGCGTTGTTGAGGAGCTGAATGCCGAATTAACGTTAGCGAATGCACGTATTGGTCGGCTCGAACGTCAAGTCACGGGTATGCACGAGATGCTTGGCAGTCTGGGCCCTGAACTCACACAGTCTCCTGACGAGTAGCGACAATGAACGATTTGAAACGCATCGGTTTGGAGGCTTGCGTACTGATTGCCTTCAGCGCCCTGATCGGCCTGACGTTGAACTATCAGTTGGTTCTGGATGCTTTTTCCGGACAGCTGTCTGCTCCTCAGTGCCAGGCTGAGCTGGAAGAGAACGCTTTGATCTCTTTGCCACTCCCTGCAATGATCGGTGACGTGCAGCAGGCGATTGCTTTTGGTGGCTTGATCGTCGATGCCCGTAGTCCAGAACTCTATACTATGGGCCATATCGATGGCGCTGTGTCATTGCCGATGGTCGAGATTGATGCCGTGCTGCCCGAGTTTCTTGAGAAAATTGTCAGGGACCGAGCCATTATAACTTATTGCAGTGGTTTCGGTTGCCCGGATTCGTTTGATCTGGGGGTGCGTCTACTTGAGGCGGGCTATCTGGATGTGCGGGTATTTGAAGGTGGTTATCCGGAATGGCGTGATGCAGGTCTTCCCGTAACGGGAGAGAGCCGATGAAGAGCATGTCGCGGATTGTCTATCATCTGGCTCGTCTGGCCCTGGCTCTGGTCTTTATTTATGCTGGCGCTGTCAAAACGCAGGATGTGGTCACCTTCGCCGGTCATGTTGCGGCTTACCAGATCCTTCCTTACGCCATGAATTATCTGGTGGCGTCTACTTTGCCGTACGTGGAGTTCCTCGCCGGAATCCTGCTCCTGCTCAATGCCCGGGTTCGTCCGGCCTTGATGGTGATCGGTGGCATGACTCTGGTTTTTATGGTCGCCCTGACCTCTGTTCTCTTGCGTGATCTGGGAATTGATTGTGGCTGCTTCGACCCAGGTGGCGGTGAAAATGTCACTGCCGGTGCTGCCTTGTTGCGTGATGTCGGTTTGATGGGATTGGTTGTGCTGACCTGGTGGTTACGTACTGCGGGGCACGCGGGATGCGGGACGCGGAACGAGAAAAGCCAGAACGGTCCAGAAAGTTGATGTGTACGCAGCATCCATACTGTCGATGCTTCGGTTAGTAGGAATTTACAAACAAAATTAGCCTCACGATTACTTCGAGATTATGCTGATTTAAAGCTTATAATCAGAGAAATCATGAAGTAATCTTGGGGCAAAAAGATGTCAGCCTTTTGTGTTCGATAAACACATCAATCGCGCCATTCGGGGCTGTCCCCGGATTTACTCCTGAATTCAACATTCAAAACTTAAAATTGTCTTTATGACCTGGAAATCACAACTTGCTAACAGCATCATCACCCCGGAACAGCTGGCCAAACGTTTCGGCATTGATCCCGAACCACTGCGGGCGGTGATCGCTCGTTACCCCCTGCGCATCACACCGCACTATCTAGGCCTGATTGAACGACCGGGCGACCCGATCTGGCGACAGTGCGTGCCCGATCCGTACGAACTGGCGGCAGATGACTTGCCCGAGGACTCCCTGAACGAGGACTCCTTCTCGCCGGTACCAGCAGTGGTGCATCGTTACCCGGATCGTGCTCTGTTGCTGGTCTCCGGACAGTGCGCTGGCTATTGTCGTTTCTGTACCCGCAAGAATCGGGTCGGCACCGCAGCCCTGGCTTTTTCCGCAGAACAGATCGCCGAAGGCGTTGCCTATCTCGCAGCTACGCCTGGAATTCGGGATGTCATCCTGACGGGTGGTGATCCGTTGCTTCTTGACGACGATCGTCTTGAAGAGATATTGACGTCGCTGCATGACATCCCCCACGTAGAGATGATCCGTATCGGCAGTCGGGTGCCGGTAACCCTGCCGGAGCGCATCACACCACAACTCTGTCAGCTACTGGCCCGTTTTCAGCCACTCTATCTCAACACTCATTTCAATCATCCTCGCGAGTTAGTCGCCTCCAGCGTTAAAGCCTGTGCGAGTCTGGCCAACGCCGGCATCCAGCTGGGCAACCAGACCGTCCTGCTACGCGGCGTCAACGACGACGCTGAGGTCATGCAGGAACTCTGTCGTAGCCTGTTGCAAATGCGTGTACGTCCCTATTACCTGCATCACCTTGACCAGGCGCGCGGAACGGCCCATTTCCGGGTACCTGTCGAACGTGGCCTGGCGATCATTGCTGCCATGCGTGGCCGGATTGCCGGGTTCGGCATACCGCAGTATGTGATCGATCCACCCGGTGGTCAGGGTAAGGTGCTGTTGGCTGAAAATCTTCTCGAGGCGGGGGAGACGCTCAAGGTGCAGACATCTGGCGGTGTCGTTGAACTGCCAAATCATCAGTTGGCTGCCAGATCGAATTGTTGTTGAGGTATTGATGAGGCTATACAACAAGCACATCCTTCCCAATTTAGTTCATTTTGCATGCAGTCTTAAATCTGTCATGCGCCAACGAGAAAAGATTGTCCCACTTGCCCGCGGTAGAGTGCTGGAGGTTGGTCTGGGAACAGGCTTGAATCTGCCTTTCTATGATGCGAGTAAAGTTAACAAAGTTTGGGGCCTTGATCCCTCATCAGAAATGCTTGATCGTGCCAAAGAGAGAGCACGCGCGGTGAATTTTGAAGTTGAATTGATCGGCCTGTCTGGAGAGGACATTCCACTGGAGACCAGCAGTGTTGATACCGTTGTTGTAACTTACACGTTATGCTCAATTATTGATGCCGATCAGGCGATGAAGGAAATGGCTCGTGTTCTCAAACCGTCAGGAGAACTTATTTTCTGTGAACATGGAGCCGCACCGGACGCTGGTGTTCGCCGATTACAGGATTGTATTAACCCAATCTGGAAGCGTGTAGGCGGCGGCTGTCATCTCAATCGTGATATACCAGAACTTATTGAGCGAGGTGGTTTTAAGCTTAAGAGTCTGAATGCGATGTATATTACTGGTTGGCGTCCTGCGTCTTTTAACTACTGGGGTACTGCCGAACTGACAATTTCTTAGTAATTTGGAGCAGCTATGGATTCTTACATCGCAGGACTTTCAGTAAATTTCTACGGACGTCGCTCACATCGCCCCCTATCTTCCCAAAACTCAAGGTTATAAAAATCACAATAAAAACCGTATGCGATTTTGGTTTGTTTGGGGTTATGATAGCTCCTCATTTATCGGAGATGGCGATATTGCGAAAACACCCCTGGCTTGGTCCTTTACTTTTTATCACCCTGCTGTTCTACCTGAACTTTGTCGCCCGTATTCTTCTCTCACCGCTGGCGCCGATAATGGAGATGGAACTTGGATACTCCCATGCCGGCACCGGGAGCCTTTTCCTGATTACGTCGCTGGGCTATTTCTTCGGCCTGTTTGTTTCTGGGATGATCTCCTCCCGCTGGACCTTTACCCAGACGATCCAACTGTCCGTCTCCGGTTTCGGCCTCTGCCTGATCGGCATTGCTTTCAGCTGCAATTATTGGCAGATTGGAGTTCTCATTGCCGTATTGGGCTTCATGGCGGGGCTCTATCTACCAGCGGGCATGGCCAAACTGACCGAGCTGATCCCCTCGGCTCACTGGGGGATGGGGCTGGCCGTCCACGAACTGGGACCGAATTTCGCCCTATTCCTTGTCCCTCTGCAGGTGGAAATTCTACTTCGCTTTTTTGACTGGCAACAGGTCTTGATGTTCCAGGGATTGCTGACCCTGGGAATTGTTGCCGTGTATTGTTTTTATGACGGTCAGGGTGGAAGCCGGGGCGTCGCACCAAAACTGAGTACTCTTCAAGACTTTTTCCGGCAAAAGAATTTCTGGAAGCTGGTTTTGCTATTTGGCTTGGGAGTGGGAAGTACGCTCGGAATTTACTCAATGCTGCCTGTCTATTTCATCGATCAGGGTATTGAACGGGGTCTAGGCAACAGCATGCTGTCGGCATCGCGGACGCTGAGCATTCCTGTCGTGCTTATCGGTGGCTGGCTGACAGATAGGATTGGCGTGCGCCGCTCCCTTATGATTATCCTCATCACAGGGGGGGTACTAACTGCTCTCATCGGTGTGCTGCAGGGGTATTGGTTGTTTGTGCCGGTTTTTCTGCAACCGTTGTTTGCCGTCTGTTTTTTCCCTCCGGTGTTCAAGACCTTGGCCTTGTCGGTTCCAGCAGAGTTGAGAAATCAGGCCGTTGCCTATACGGTTCCTTTCGGTTTTCTACTGGGGGGCGGTGTGACACCACTCGTACTTGGTATGCTCGGCGATGCCGGGCTGTTCCAGTTAGCGTTTATCGCTATGGGATGTCTGATGGCTGCGGGCAGCTTGATGACCAAGGGGTTGGCGGAACAATAGTCGCCTGTTGGTGTATAAAATGACCGGCGAGATGGATTAGCCATTCTTACATTGCAGTATCAGTAAGAATTTCGCATTTCAGCCAAATTTACACCCTCCATACGATGTAGGAGTATAAATGAGACGCACTTATCTTTGGCCTTGACCTTTGTATATCTCTACCTATCCTGACTATCGTTAGAGTAACCCTCCAAAACATCCACATCAGAGTCAAGGCGGAAGCAGATTTCAACTTCCTTTGCAACAATGATAACTATTGTTACAATCAACAATGAAACAAGCAAGAGACGAGAATGATTTAGCGTAGGGCAAGTAAACTTCTTAAGCCGAAACTCAGGGAATATAAATTGCGCAAAGCTGCATTCATTACCATCCTCATCAACATATTTGTTCTTCTGCCTGCCTGTTTTTTTGTGAGCTACCAGCATGAAAAACATCTATTTGAACAACAAAGAGTATTGACTACAGACGAACTC
>JAGXHM010000018.1 GCA_024636155.1 Deltaproteobacteria bacterium | reverse complement strand
GTGTGTATCTAGTCCGACGTATTTGCTAAACTCATACATGACCTGTCCTCCTCGATTATGGCTCTGTTCTAAGGGTGTCCAACCTCAAGAATAACCCACGTCTTCGAGGTTGGACAGGTCAATACATGATGTCTAGTAGAGTATCGTGGTGTACCAGTCAGTGAAGAAAAAGCTGTAAAGACAAGCAAGGGTTCTATGACAAGGAAAAGTATGAACGTTACTGGCTCCCGCTTCTTGGAATTTTCACAGGGGCAAGATTGAAAACATGACCAGTATCCATGACCGTCCACACAAGATAGATGGGCGACTTGTTCCCGGCCATTGGGAGGGCGACCTCATCAAGGGAGCTCGCTAGTGGTGCTTTACATGCCCTAAAAAGTCTTTGAGCCGTTCCGATTTTGGATCTTTCATCACTTCGCCGGGTTTTCCTTCCTCGACGATTCTACCCTCGTCCATAAAGATCAGCCTGTCGCCGACCTGGGCTGCAAATCCCATTTCATGGGTAACAACAATCATGGTCATGCCGCTGTTTTTGGCAATGTTTTTCATGACATCGAGAACTTCACCGATCATTTCCGGGTCGAGAGCCGATGTCGGTTCATCAAACAGCAGGACTTTGGGGTCGACTGCCAACGCCCTGGCAATTGCAACACGTTGCTGCTGCCCACCGGATAGTTGTCCGGGAAGCTTGTCTTCAAATTCAGCCAACCCCACCTTGTCGAGCAAGTCCCTGGCGATATCCGCCGCCTTTGCCTTTTTCATGCCCCGCGCTTTACGCGGCCCGAAAGCGACATTCTCCAGCGCTGTCATATGCGGGAACAGATTGAATTGCTGGAATACCATTCCGACTTCCAAGCGGATTTGGCGTACCTTCCCCGACTCGGCAGGAATCCTGATCTTGTCAACAATCAGCTCCCCGCTGGTGATCATTTCCAGACAGTTGATACCGCGCAGCAGGGTGGACTTCCCGGAGCCGGACGGGCCGATAATCACGACAACCTCACCCTCCTGAATAGAAAGGTCGACGTTGTGCAAGACTTCCGTGTCGCCAAACGATTTACATACATTCTTCAGTTCAATAATACTCGACATTTTTTCCTCGTCTTTCTTTAGACATGGAGTCGTAAGGAGTCAGACCTCAAGTGAACATCTTTGCCGTCGTTTATTTAAGACACCATGCCGCCGGGTCTAGAATATCTTCATTCTTCTTTCGAGATGTCTCAAGGTCATTGACATTACGGTTGTCATAATCAGATAAATGATGGCCACTGCCAGCCAGATCTCAAGCGCCCTGAAATTGCTGGCCATAATTTCCTGACCCTGTCTGGTCAGCTCGCCGACCCCGATGACAATGAAAAGGGAGGTGTCCTTGAGGCTGATGATGAACTGATTGCCGAGTGGCGGAATCATTCTTCTGAAAGCTATCGGACCGATAATATGAGCGATCAGTTGAAAACGACTGATGCCCAGAGACATCCCGGCTTCCAGGAGCCCTTTGTCGACGGATACGACCGAGCCGCGGACGATCTCCGCAATGTAGGCCCCCGCATTGAGTATGATGGTAATGACTGCGGCGGTCAAAGCATCGATTCGAAAGTGTTCGATATCGGTGAAGGACTTGACCAGCATCGGAAAGGCAAAGTAAAGAAACATGGCCTGAACAATAATAGGGGTACCGCGGATCGTCTCAATATAGCCACTGGAGATGTATCGAATCAGAACACTGATTGTCATGAAGATGCCATGTGGCTTTTCTCCAAGAGCTTCAGTCCCTGCGATACGACCCAGTCCGGCTAAAATACCGCAGATCATGCCGCCGGAGATCCCCAGGAGGGTTATGAAACATGTCAATTTGGCTCCTGCCAGCAGAGCGGGAAGAGATTCGACAATGACTGAAAATTTAAAATCCATAATTTACTCGTTCGAAAAGGCTGTGAGTTACGTTTCAAAAGCAAAGAATCCCTTCGCACACGCTCGTGCGGAAGGGATTCTGAGTGCATACTTTTGTTCTGTATTAAACTCGTTGCGGGTTAGTTTGTGTTTCCCTCAGACTACTCAGGGTCAGCGTCAAACCATTTCCGGTACAGTTTGGCGTAGGCGCCATCTTCCATCATCTTGAGAAGAGCAATGTTTGTTTTATCACGCAAGGCACTCCCCTGCGGAAAAGCGATTCCGTACTGGGCAGCCTTGACATCAGGACCGACAGCCTTGACCTTGCCGTTGCCGACAGTCTTGATGTAGTAAAGCACGTTCGGGGTGTCATGCATGGCCGCATCGGCACCGCCTGTAACAACTTCAAGATAGGCTTGATCGATATTCGGGAACTTAACGATTTTCTTCGCGCCGAGGGTTTCTACGTAATCAACGGTTGCGGTTCCAAGTTTTACAGCAACAACTTTACCTTTTAGATCAGCAGGTGACTTGATATCTTTGTTGCCTTCCTGAACCATGATCTTCAGACCAGCCCTGAAATAGGGATGAGAGAAATCGATGGCCTCTTCCCGGGCAGATTTGATAAAAATCGCCGCCAGAGCAACATCAAGGTTGCCGGTTGTCAAACCAGGAATCAGACCATTGAAATCCATCGGCTTCAATTCATATTCAACATCGATGCGCTTTGCAATTTCTGCCCAGAGGTCAATATCAAACCCTGTGTATTTACCATCTTCGCCTTTGTATTCAAAAGGCACGAAAGCGGTGTCCACTCCGACATAAAGTTTCTCGGCAAAAGCCGCTCCAGATGTGAAAATCATGATGCTAACAAGAATTAATACCGCCAGTCTTTTCATGATGTTACCTCCTTGTTTCAGGTTGATTCTGCATCCATTAAAAGCAGAAGTGTGAAGACAATCGGTTCGGGTGGGTGGCGTTGACTTTCCTGTCAATCGACAATATCGGGAAGAAACAACGTCTCCTAAGGGTACACAAGGATCAAACAAAGTCAAGCAGTTACGGGCTTTTTTTGCATTCAACTGACGGTTAGCCAATGCTTGGCTTTCAACAGAAATTTCCGTACTTGTACATCATCGAGCTCGCCGCAGAGGTTCGTATAGAACAATCGGTTGAACTCTTGTCCTTCGACTCCCGAGGCAAGGAGCAGGCTGGCTTTTGCAAAGGCACTTTCCAGGGTCATGTCGAGGGAAGGCAGGATCCCCATTTGCAGGGCCTTGATGCCTAACTCATATTTCGACAAGTCCGTGCTGCCATATGGTGAATGGCTTTTGGCAATTACGATGGCCTCGTTGGTACTGGCCCAGTGCGAAAGAGCCCCGATCAGATCCTCACGGTGCCCGCTCATACCGTAGATGAGAACAATGAGTGCTTTGATGTCTGAACTATCGAGATAGCGACGCAGACAGAGCGGATTGGTGGTGTGACTCAGGCAGAAGATATCGACTGCCTCGGAGGCCTCTGTGCTGAATGTCTCCACCTGCCCTTTGTTGATGGCATGGTTGTTAAGCAGGAAGTCGGAGATGTGAAGCTCGTCCCTGTGGTTCGATGCGAAGGCATCCAAAGAGTCCACACCAATATCTATTTTTGTTGCTCTCGTTGCTCTGATGATTTTCTTGTTGAATGCCACCCACACGCCGCAGTTGGGTGTCGATGCGGCAAGAAGTGCTGTCTCCAGATTTTCGATGACGTCACTGTTTTCGTCTTCAAGGGTTTTCTGGGCCCCGGTGACGATGACTGGTTTCTGAATCCCCTGAAGCATGAAGGCGAGCATGCTCGCCGTGTAGGCAAGCGTGTCTGTTCCGTGGGTAACGATAAATGCATCATGGTGATCGTAGTTGTCGCAAATCGTCCCGGCGATCTTCTGGATGTGCCGGATTTGCATGCTGGCGCTGTCAATCCCGAATTCGCCGAGCGGTGATTGCGAAGTGGCGATAGTGCGGTCTCCGACAAGATCCCGGTCCGCTCTGCCGAGCAGTGCAGCGAAGGAGAGTTTGGGCTTGAAGCCGGTCTCTGTGCTAACAGACGAGATCGTGCCCCCGGCCTGAATGGGGAGAATGCGAATACTCTTCATGGTGACTCCGTTGCCTATGTTTAATGCTGATACCTTTGCGTCATTTTCTTGTCTGAAAATATGGCTGTTACGTGAACATTACAATGAAAAGATGTCAATTGGCAGCTGAGTTGCTTTTGTCGCAACCTCCAATAGATTACATCGGCTTTTCTCCTTGACTTCTGTTTTGTCGATGTCTAATGTCGACAATCGACGAAAAGAAATGGAGAAGAGTGTGCCGATTGTCAAAACTACATATAAAGATCAGGTGGTAGATTACGTCTATCAGCTTTTGTTGAAAGGTGAACTGGGGCCGGGAGAGCAAATAAAAGAGAGCTTGCTGGCTGTGCAGATGGGGATCAGCCGGGCACCGATTCGTGAAGCGATGAAAGAGCTGATCATGAATGGTCTGGTCGATTATCGTCCTCAGGTGGGAAACTTTATTCCTGTTTTATCTCCCAAGCAGATCATCGACAGTTACACCACGCGAGGCATTCTGGAGGGCTATGCAGTGATGGAGACCTGCGCGCAGTTTTCCGCCGAAGAAATTGAGAGACTGGAAAACCTGGCAGAGCAGATGGAAAAATACGCTCATAAAAAGAACCACAAGATGGTTGTTGAGGCGGGAGGAGAGTTTCACGATCTGTTGATCAGTAAGAGTAACAACGTTCAACTACTCGAATATACAGATCGTCTCAGTCTAAAATTGCATATACTGTTCTTTAAATATTGGGGGAAACTCTACGGACCCTCCGAGATCGGTAACCGCCACCGGAAAATTGTAGAAAGTGTCAAGGCCAGGGATCTGAACCTGATTGAAAAGGTTGTGCGGCAGCATTACATTGAAACCGGGTCGAAGATAGCAACTCTCAAACACAGTGGAGTCAGGGACAGGCTTGACCCTGAGATGCTAAACGCAACCACATAAAAGCTAAATAAACCAAAACAGAACGGAGGAAACAATGGCAGAAGAATGGGTTCAGCAGATGCGAGACGAAGTAAACACTCTCGAAAAACTTGAAGAATATATCAATGTCTCTGACGACGAGCGTGAAGCAATTCAGACTCTGAAGACCAGATGGGGAACCACGCCATATTTTGCGTCATTGATGGATAAAGATGATCCGCACTGCCCGATCCGGATGCAGGTTATTCCGTCGATGAAGGAAAAAGTCAATAAGTTCGGGATGGACAACTACCTGATGTGGAAGGAAAACCGCGCAACAGAAGAGGTTCGCCCTGACAGTATTGCCCGTCAGTACAAAGACCGGATCGCTTTTACCGTCATAGAGGTCTGCGGGATTTATTGCCGTCATTGCTTCCGTAAGGAGTTGGTGGTCGATCAGGATCTGCAATTGCGCTTTGATGTTGACGAGGGTCTGGCCTGGATTTCTGAGCACGAGGAAATCCGCGATGTGCTGATCACCGGAGGCGATCCACTCCTGCTGTCCGATGAAAAACTGGCATACGTGATTGGCAAGCTGCGCGAGATTCCGCACGTCCAAATGATCCGCATCGGTTCACGGCTGCCAATTGTTCTGCCGCAGCGGATTACTGAAGGCTTGAAAAAAGCCATCGGCGGGTTCCATAAAGTTCCGGTGTGGATCAATACTCAGTGCAACCACCCGAAAGAGATTACCGCAGAAACCGAAAAAGCTATTTATGAGCTGATGAGCTGCGGGATCAATGTGGGTAATCAGGCGGTCCTTTTGAAGGGGATTAACGATGACGTTCCAACTTTCAAGGAACTTCACCTGAAACTGCTGCGCACCCGTATCCGCCCCTACTATGTTTTCTACTGTGAGCCAGCTCCGGGGATCGATCATTTCCGTACCCCGGTGGAAAAGGGTGCCGAACTTATTCGTGATGCACTGCGCGGCCATACAACCGGCCTGGCACAACCGATGTACGTGTTGGCGACCAATATCGGCAAAATTCCGCTGATGCCGGACTACTACATTGTGGACAAGAACGACAAGGAATACACCCTGAGAAACCACCTGGGAGAGACGACTAAAATTCCGAATATTCCGGAATAATGGTGACCTGACAAGTCGTGGCGGCTGCGGCAACAGCCGCCACGGATACATCGTACCTTCCAGCAGTGAGAGCACAGATGAATCTAAAAAGTTTGCATGAACTCATTCAGGAAAAGAAGATCAAAAATATTGACCTGAAATATGTCGATTTGGTCGGTCGCTGGTACCACATCAATTTCCCGGCCAGGCGTCTTGACCATGTCATGAAACATGGCATCCCTTTTGATGGTTCCAGCATTCCTGGCATGCGCAACGTGGAATCGGGTGACCTGATCCTGATACCCGACGTTTCCACTGCCCTATATGACAAATTTAACCCGAATCCCACTGTGCAAATTATCTGTTCGATTCATGAGGCCGATTCCCCGGCGGGCTATAAAAAAGATCCCCGCAGTGTTGCGCAGAGAGCTTTTGACTATCTTCAGGAAAGCGGGATTGCCGATGAAATTTTATGGATTCCGGAGTTCGAATTTAATCTGTTCAACGAAGCGGTCTATTACAACTCCAAACACAAGGCAGGCTACCGACTTTCCACCATGGAGAACAAGGAGGCCCTGCCCTTTAATTACGATGATCCCGATGCCACGGCCCTGACTCACCGCAAGGGCTATCATCTCGACCGGCCTTATGATCGGAACGCACATGTCCGCGAGGAAATCGCTGATTTTATCGAGGAAAATATCTGCCCGATCCGTTACCACCATCATGAAGTTGGCATCAGTTCACAGCAGGAGATCGAAACTGAGCTGGCACCCTTTCCGGAAATCGCCGACAACATTATGTACATCAAAAGTGCCATTCAGCAGGTTGCTCGCAAGCATGGATTGACCGCAACCCTGATGCCGAAACCGATGCATGATGAGGCCGGAAACGGGATGCATTTCCACATTTTGTTGAAAAAAAACGGCAAGAACATTCTCTATAAAAAAGGCGGCTATGCTGATCTTTCGGAGGACGCCCTCTATTTCATCGGTGGCATTCTCCACCATGGTAAGTCGCTGGTGGCTCTGACCAATCCCAGTACCAATTCCTACAAACGTCTGTTGCCCGGATTTGAAGCCCCGGTCAAGTTGATTTTCGGACTGGCCAACCGCAGTGCCGCAATCCGCATCCCCAAATATGCAACCTCTGAAGAAAACAAACGTTTTGAATTCCGTACCGGTGACGCAACCTGTAACCCCTACCTCGCGACCAGCGCGCTGATTATGGCCGGGATCGATGGAATCAAGAACAAGATTGATCCGAGCGCCCATAATCACGGACCTTTCGATGAGAATATCTTCAGTTGGCCGGAAGAAAAACGCAATACTTTGCCGGCAATTCCAACCAATCTGGAAGAGGCTTTGCAGGAGCTGAGAAAAGACCATGATTACCTGCTGCAAGGCGGTGTATTCAGTGAAATGCTGATTGATGGATTTATTGAAGAGAAAATGAAAGAAGTAACCGCTGTCAACGAAAGACCAACCCCGTATGAAATGAACCTCTACTTCACCCTTTAAAAAGGAGAAAAAGATGAGTTGCACGGAACTACCCAGGATCAAGGAGCAACTGAAGGAAGCCTACACGACCAAGCTGTTTTTTACCGACCTGAACGGTCGTCTGAAAAACCTTTCGATCAATCCTGATGATATCGAAATGATTCTGGAGAACGGCGTAGGTATTGATGGAAGCTCCATTGCCGGGATAGCAACCGTGGACAACAGCGACCGGATTTTAAAGCCGGTTATGGAGAGTTTCAGGCTGGTCGATTTTGGTGATCACAAGGTTGGATTTTTTGTCTGTCAGATCTATTGCCAGGACGGATCTCGGTCAACGGTTGATCCCCGGTATGTTTTGGAGCGCGCCATCGAGAAAGCCGCTGGTGAGCATCAGCTCAAGTTCATAATGGGACCGGAGCACGAATTTTTTCTGCTGAACGGTGATGAGTTCAATGCGGATAGCCATACCGACAAGCTCGGTTACTTCGGCTCGTCAGCGGCTGACATCGGCGAGGTGGTCCGTCAGGAGATCGTTGATGTCCTGCAGCGGTGCGGGATCAAGTACGAGAAGACTCATCATGAAGTCACCTCCTCTCAGCATGAGATAAATCTGGAGCCAGGTGATCCGCTGACCATCGCCGATCGGACTATTCTCTTTGAGTTCGTCACGAAAGAGGTTGCCGCTCATTACGATCTGCATGCGACTTTCATGTCGAAGCCTTTCACCGACTGCAATCGCAATGCATTCCACATCCACGTCTCCTTCACTGACATGGAGGGAAAGAATCTCTGCTATGACGAAAAGGGCGAACACCACCTGAGCGGGATACTGATGAATTTTATCGGTGGGATTACCAAGCACGCAAGGGAAGCATCGATTGTTTTTGCGTCTACCTTCAATTCTTACAAGGCCTATGTGCTCGACAAGGAAGCTCCGCTTGTTCGAGGCTGGGGATTACGCAACCGCAGCTCCATGGTCAGGATACCCCATGCCATAAAACCGGAAGCGACCCGGATGGAACTACGTTGTCCTGATGCAATGGGTAATGTCTATCTACAATTCGCAATTTTGATCTTTATGGGTCTAGCCGGAATAGCCAACAAGGAAGATGCCGGGCCACCGGATGTGGGTAGTACCTACAAGAATGAGTTACAACCGAAGGTTCTTGATCGCCGATTTTTGCCACGCGACTTTTTTCCGGCTCTTATGGAAGCAGAAAACAGTAGCTTTATGGAAGAGTCTTTGGGTTTTGATCTGTTTACCAATTACATGCGAATCAAAGTTAACGAATGGGAAGACTACAGAACCACGATCACCGATTTTGAGCATCGTCGGTATCTGCATATTTAAACTTGAATAAAGTGGGGTTGGGACAAGGAAAGATACTTCAACCACGGTAGTGTCCCATATGTTGCATTATGGAAGTTTGTGGGTATGCAGAGAACTTTCCAAAAAACTGTAGTAGCTCAGACTTGACCTGACACTGATTGTCAGATTTAGTTGTAATCAAAAAGCTGTTAAATTTGATTATTCTTAAAAGTCAGGGTATCCAATAATTTCGCAAAATTGCCAACTTTAGCACCGAGAAGCAATGCAACAATATAAATAAGACACACATCATTTTGACATCCACTGGTGACAGGATACTGTTAACAGAGGTCTGATGTATGTTGGTATCTGCGAATCATAAGTACGATGAAGGATTACAACAAGCCATCCTTAAGAAGCAAGTGGCTTTTCTTGTAATAATCAATCCCCTTTGCGGAGAGGTTGCGCTGTCGCTTTACGAGCTAGTGATATGAAAAAAACAATGGATGAAAATGAACTGCGCAGAAAAGCCGAAGCAAAAGTCGCCTACCTGCGGGCTGACGCAAAAGCATGCTCAGGAGACCTGGAGGAAAAGCGCTTGCTGCATGAGCTGCAGGTGCACCAGATCGAGCTGGAGATGCAGAACGAAGAGCTGAGCCAAACCAGAGACGAGGCCGTAATGGCTCTGGAAATGTACTCCGATCTCTACGATCTCTCCCCTGTGGGTTACATGACCCTCGATCGGGAAGGGCTCGTCCTTGCCGCGAATCTCACTGTTGCCAAGCTGCTCGGGTTGGAGCGTTCCCGCCTCATTGGTCGACGTTTCAGTTCATTCCTCGGCAGCGACGCCTTTCCCGCCTTTATTGATTTTATCAACAGGGTCTTTGCAAATCAGATCAAAGAAGTTTGTGAAGTGGCCCTCCTGTCAGAAGAAAAGCCCCGGCAAGTAGTATGGATTGAAGCTGTGGCAACCGTTTCAGGAGAGGAATGTCGTGCAGCGGTCATCGATATTTCTGTGCGCAGAGAACTGGAAGAGACACTCCAAGTCCTGCACACCGACCTTCTCGCCCACGCCGCCCAACTGGAAGCTGCAAATAGCGAGTTGGAGGCATTCAACTACACCGTCGCCCACGATCTTCGCGGACCGCTGACCCTCATCGCCAGCTACAGCGAGATGTTCGAGGAAGAACTTGGTAGTAAACTCGATGAGCAGTGCCGCGGATATGTACGGAAAATCCATGATGGTACGATGCGTATGGACAAAATCATCAATTCCTTGCTGGCTTTTTCTAGAATTAAGAGTGTCGAGATGCGCCTTGAAAAGGTTGACTTGACCGAAATGACCGAGGAAGCGGCCATCGGTTTGAGGATGACGAAACCTGAGCGGCGGGTCACGTTCCGGATCGCCAAAGAAGTTGTCGCCTATGGTGACGCGAGTCTGATACAGATAGTTATGGACAACTTGATGGGGAATGCTTGGAAGTATTCCGGCAAGCGGGAAGAGACGGTCATTGAATTTGATGTGACGAACGTTGGCGGGAAACCGATCTATTTCATCAGGGACAACGGCTCTGGTTTCGATATGGAGCATGCGGAAAGACTCTTCATTCCGTTTCAGAGGCTTTACAGAACGGATGTTGAGGGAAACGGCATCGGCCTGGCCACGGTAGACAGGATAGTCCGACGCCACGGCGGGAGTGTGTGGGCCGAAAGTAAGCCGGGCGAGGGAGCTACCTTCTTTTTTACCTTGGGATAAACCGACTACAGATGACTATCGATCAAACCATCCTCTCCCTCAATCTTCGTATCGGCGATTTTCTTATAATTCACCACTGCCGAGACGAAAACGGGCGTGTTATTGATAGAGACATTTAAGATGACAAAACTATGGCCACCTGGATCAACTTCGGGTGGCCAATTATTATTTGTCAGGGTTTCCAGTAACTTCGCATTTCGACCAATCTGAATACTTGAAATCAATGCAGTAATACTTATGAGACGATTGTGAGTAGTCGAGTGTTACGGTGCCGCTTGTTGATGACGCGTTCTTAAATATCAGGGGTAGCAAGAATCCCCTGCCTTTGTCAAATTCACACTCTCCTTACAAATAAATAAGAACCACTCTCCTTTGACCTCCACTGGTTATCGAGTAAAGTTGACGTTGTCTTATTTATGTCGGTTGCTGGGAATTAGAGAG
>JAGXHM010000001.1 GCA_024636155.1 Deltaproteobacteria bacterium | reverse complement strand
GTCGATCTTCGGTGCGACCCTTACGTTGCCTGGCATCGCCGGTATCGTTTTGACCATCGGTATGGCAGTTGACGCCAACGTTCTGATTTTTGAACGTATTCGGGAAGAAATCCGTTTGGGTCGGACCGCTAAAGCCGCACTTGAGGCTGGCTTCGAAAAAGCGAAGTTGACGATTATCGACGCCAATGTCACAACACTGATTGCTGCTCTGGTGCTGTTCCAGTTCGGCACCGGACCGGTCAAAGGGTTCGCCGTTACTCTATCAGTGGGCATCATCTCTTCTCTCTTTACCGCAGTTATTGTTTCGCGACTGATTTTCGATCTTTACCTGTCGCGCGGTAAAGTGGACCGTTTGAGCATCTAGGAGTTTTCAATGCAGATTATCAAGCATGATACTAATATCGATTTTGTCGGCAAGCGGAAACTGGCCTTGATCCTGTCAGCTGTTGTCATCCTGCTTGGCCTGGTTTCTCTGGTGGTTAACGGTGGGCCAAATTATGGCATTGATTTTGTCGGCGGTACCCTTGTGCAGGTCAAGTTCGCCGAGAATACGGATGCAGCCAAAATCAAGGACAGTCTTGCGTCAATGGATCTCGGTTCGTTGGTTGTCCAGAGTTTTGGCGACGATACCAACGAATTTCTGATTCGTGTTCAGGACACAGGTAAAGGCAAAGAGCTTTCCGGGATGATTTCCGGGAGTCTCAACACGGTCTATGGCAAGGGTAATGTTGATATCCGGCGTGTGGAGATGGTTGGTCCACAGGTTGGTAAAGACCTGCGTCAAAAAGGTATTCTTTCACTTGTCTACGCCATGATCGGCATCCTGATCTATATCTCATGGCGATTTGAACTGCGCTTTGCCATTGGTGCCATTGTTGCTTTGCTGCACGATGTTCTCATCACGCTCGGCGCATTTTCCATCTCCGGCCGGGAAATCGATCTGCCGATCATCGCCGCATTTCTGGCAATTATCGGTTACTCGTTGAACGATACGATTATCGTTTATGATCGGATTCGGGAAAATTACGGCAAGCATCAAAAGAAGGGCTTCAGCGCGGTTGTCAATCTCTCAATTAATGAAACCCTGTCCCGGACCATTTTGACCTCCGGAACGACCTTGTTGGTTGTTTTGGCCCTCTTTGTCTTCGGCGGCGGCGTGATCCATAACTTTGCCTTTGCCATGCTTGTGGGCATCCTGGTTGGTACCTACTCCTCAATCTTTGTTGCCAGCCCGGTACTGATTTTCTGGGATGATTATCGCTCCCGCGGGAAGAAGATGGTTGTTGAGGAGGGCGCTAAATGAAAAAAGAAACTCTACTGGTAGTCGTTGTGACGCTGGTTGCTGGCTGCATTATTGGCTATATTGCAGGCCAGAAGAATTCCGGGCCGAGTGCGCTGATAGCTTCCGGGGCACCTGTTGGGCCAGCACCAACGGTAAATCTGAAGCAGAAGCTGACTGAATTGAAAAGCATTGTCGCGACAGACCCTGCTAATTTTCAGGCCTGGGTCGCTCTCGGTAACGAATATTTTGACAGCAACCAGTTTATGGACGCGATCGAAGCCTATGACAAGGCACTCGAAATTCAGCCGAACTCTCCGGATGTCCTCACCGACCAAGGTGTCATGTTCAAACAACTGGGATGGTTTGACCGGGCCATTGGCAACTTCAATAAGGCCAATGAAATCGACCCGACCCATGCCACGAGCGTTTACAATCTTGGCATTATTTATCGATACGATTTGCAGGACTTTCCCAAAGCCCAGGTGGCCTGGACGCATTTTTTGGAAATCAGTCCGGCCGGCCCTGGTTCAGATCGGGTTCGCCAGGATCTTGAGTTCTTGAGAACTCATCCCCCGGTTAAGAAATAGTGACAAACTCATAATCGGGCCGGAGCTTTCTTCGGGCCCGATTTCTTTTTAGGATTCTCTCCTATGTCCCGGCTCTTTTGCACTTTCACTCGATACCTCCTTTTGGGCGCGCTTAGTTTAACGCTTGCTGGCTGTCTTGCTGAACGGATGCAGGTCGTGCAGGGTGTCCTGCACGGGGAATTGACATGGCGGGGCGATATTCTGATCACAGGTGATGTCATCCTGGAAGAAGACGTCAAGCTGACGATTCTGCCAGGGACCAGAGTGCGTTTCATGTCTGCTGCTGGTCCCGATGGATTGGTTGATCATCCTCACTTTCCCGGGAGCGAACTGATCATCAAAGGCCAGATACACGCTGTCGGAACACCTTCTGAGCCGATTCTCTTTGAGGCTGTTGATCCTCATGCGATAGCGGGGTTCTGGGGGGCAATCAATCTGTTTAGCAGTCAGGACGCGGTTTTTGAATATTGCATTTTCCGGCAGGCGGATAGTGCCATCCATAGTTGGGATTCTCACGTCTCTATCAAACAGTCTCTGTTTGAGAATAATCAGGTTGGTGTTCGCTTCAATGATTCTGAAATCCTGGTCGAGAACAATCTGTTTCGTAACAATCATACTGGTGTCCGTTTTCACTTTGGTTCCCCAGTCATTTGTGAAAATGAATTTGTCGGCAACAACATCAATCTCTTTGTTACTTCTTATCCCCGTGATTATCGAATAGAAAACAATTCTTTCGGGGCAGCCGCAGACTATCACGTGGTGTTCGGTGAGGAAGTCCCGGAAGATGTCAACTTGCCGCGAAATTTTTGGCAACATGTGAATTCATCTGCAGAGGGCGGTTACTTCTATGATGGCAGGCGTAGCCCTTATCTGGGCCGGGTGATTGTTGCTCCGCAACGGATGACTCCACCAACTCAGGCAGGTCTATCGTGGAACCCGTAGCCGAACGTCTCTGGGTTGATCGTCATGAGCCCCCCGATCCAGCTACGTTAAAAACATTCATTGATCATCTGCATCTATCCCCCTTGGTCGCCCGGACCCTGATCGGCCGTGAGCCCAAGATTGAATCCGCTCGGCACTTTCTCGCCGCACGTCTCGCTGAACTTCCTGATCCTTTTCTTCTGCCCGATATGGAGCGTGCTGTTGATCGTCTTCAGATTGCTATCGTAAACAGCGAAAAGATTGCTGTGCATGGCGATTATGATGTTGACGGAATTACCGGGACTGCTCTGCTCTATTCAGCGTTGCAAGCGATGGGTCGGAGTGAACTTGAATACCATATCCCTTTGCGCTTGCGTGATGGCTATGGCTTGTCAGCAGAGGCTTTGCGGAAAGCCGCAGAGCAGGGAACAAAGGTCGTAGTCACCGTTGATTGTGGCGTCTCTGCACATGCCGAGGCAAAACTGGCCAAAGAACATGGCATCGACCTGATCATAACGGATCATCATCAACCGCCGCCTGAATTGCCAGATGCTTTGGCTGTTATCAACCCGCACCGGCAAGATTCGCTTTTCCCTTTTCAGGATCTGGCCGGTGTCGGCGTCGCATTTTTCCTGCTGGCCGCTTTGCGTAAACGCCTTCGTGAAGCCGGCTGGTTTTCGGATCGCCCAGAACCTGATCTACGTCATTACCTTGATTTAGTGGCGCTTGGAACAATTGCAGACCTGGTTCCGTTGCAGGGCATTAACCGAACTTTAACCCGCCATGGTCTGGCGCTGCTGGAAAAAAGTAGCCGTGCCGGTGTCCGGGCGCTTAAACAGGTGGCAGGTGTCAAGGAGGTCAGTTGCGGTGTGGTTGGCTATCAGCTGGCACCGCGTTTAAATGCAGCCGGGCGCATGGAAGATGCGGGCCTTGGAGTTGAACTGCTTCTGGAAGAGGATATGGTCCGAGCCTTAAATCAGGCACGTTACCTGGATCAATGCAACAGTGAGCGACGGCAGCTTGAAAAAGAGACGCTGCAGGAGGCCGAAGCAGCTGTTGCCAACCTTGCAGATGACCATACTCATATGATTGTGCTTGGTGGCAAGGGCTGGCATGCGGGGGTTATCGGTATCGTTGCGAGTCGATTGGTCGATAGATACTGTCGTCCGACAGTTCTGGTGGCGATGGATGGCGCTACCGGTAAAGGTTCGTGTCGTTCTATTCGCGGCTTTCATCTGTATCAGGGTTTACAAGCCTGTGCTGAGCATCTAATCGCTTTCGGTGGCCACGAAATGGCTGCCGGGTTGAGTCTGACCTCTGATCAACTTGCCGATTTTGCTGCGGCTATGGAGGAGCATGCCAGAGCAGTTCTAAACGATGAGGATCTGATACCGAAACTTCGCCATGATGGTCTGTTGTTGTTGTAAGAACTCGATATCGATGTGCTTCACCAGATGGAAGGGCTGGCTCCTTTCGGCATGGGCAACCCTGAGCCGTTGTTGGTTGTTGAATCAGTGCGAGCCATGCAGGTTAAAGCTGTTGGTGATAACCACTTACGCTTCACCGCCTGTCAGGGTGCGTTCAGCCACCCGGCAATCGCTTTCGGCATGCTTGGGCGACGAGATGACTTCCAGGGTGAGATCGACTTGTTGGTCTCACCGGAAATTAATCTTTATAATGGACGCGAGACGGTACAGTTGAGAGTAAAGGATGTCAGGGCTTGCGTTGTAAGGTGAGGAGGGCTGGACACGCGCGAATCGATGAGCGTTAACGCTGAAAATATACATCACAAAGATGAAAAAAGCGGGGACAGAATTAATAACTGTCCCCGCTTTTTTGCGTTGTCGTGGCTCGTGCTATTCGCTACTCGTCCCTTTAAGATAAACAAACCAGTAAGCAAAACCAACGAAAACTGCACCGCCGATAATGTTGCCGAGAGTGACTGGAATCAGGTTGTTGATAAAAAAGTTTGACCATGTGAGCCCTGGAATATCCAGGTCAAGTTCTGCTTTGAGTAGTAGTCCCGTTGGGATGAAATACATATTGGCGACGTTGTGTTCAAAACCACTGGCGACAAAAGCCATGATCGGCATATAGCAGGCCAGTATTTTGCCTGGTATGTCACGGGCGGCCGTGGCCATAAAGATGGCCAGGCAGACCAGCCAGTTGCAAAGGATACCGCGAATCAAGGCAACACCGAAGGAAAGCTCACATTTAGCCGTTGCGATATTGACAGCGTGCTCTGCTACCCGACCGACCTGCCAAAGCTCTGATTCAAACATCAGCCAGGCCAGAAAAAGGGAACCAACCAGATTGCCGATGATGACAATTAGCCAGTTCTCGGCAATTTTCTGCCAGGGAATTTGTCCCTGCAGGGCAGCCTTGGTGAGCAGGCTGTTACCGGTGAAGAGCTCGGCACTACAGATGACGACCAGCATCAGCCCCAATGAAAAGACACTGCCACCGAGCAGGCGTGAGACACCCACACCAAAATGCTGTGCTGCATCGGATGTGACCAAGGTTGCCAGTTCGGCACCAAATGCGATGTAGAAACCGGCCAGCAGGCTGAGGACCCAGGTGCGGGAAAGTGGTTGAGTCAGAATCCTTCGACCATTGTCGGTGATTGCCTGGGTGGTTTCAGCCGGGGTGAGGAAACGCTTTTCCATAGGACACAATTCTTGGTTTGAATGTTGAATGTTCTTAAAACCGAATTGAATTAAGAATTAAAAATTGGCTTGTTTACAGGCCCATCTCTTTTGCGAGTTTTTCCCAAGCAGGCAAGCTGCGTTTGATGATGTCCATATCGACACAGTAGGCGATACGGAAATAACCTGGAGCGCCGAACCCGGAGCCAGGTACGAGCAGGATGTTGTACTTTTGTGCTTGTCTTACAAATTCCACATCATCAGCAATGGGAGATTTCGGAAAGAAATAAAAGCCACCGCCCGGTTTAGCCATAGTAAAGCCGAGACCAGTCAGATGGCTGTACAGGACGTCGCGTTTTTCTTGATATTCATCAATGTCAACGCTCTCCTCCTGGAGGACTGCAACCAGGCGCTGCATCAGGGCAGGGGCGTTGACAAAACCAAGTACGCGGTTGCAGAAGACGGCTCCGGCCATAAACAGGGAGACCTCGTCCATGGCCGGATTGGCGGCGAGATAGCCAATACGCTCTCCAGGAAGGGCCAGGTCTTTAGAATGTGAAGTCACCAGAATGGAGTTGCGGATGTATTTAAAGACCGGCGGCACGCTGTTACCATCAAACGCCAGTCGCGCATAAGGTTCGTCAGAGATGACAAAGATGTTTTGGCCAAGCTCGGCCTGTTTGCGCTCAAGCATTGCTCCCAAAGCTTCGAGAGTTTCGGCGCTATAGACTGCGCCTGTCGGATTATTGGGTGAATTAATGATCAACGCGCGGGTGTTGTCGGTTATTGCTACTTCAATGGCGTCAATGTCTGGCTGGAAGGTTTCCCGGTCCGTCCAGACTTCGGTCGATACGCCACCATGGTTGTCGACGTAGAATTTATATTCGACGAAAAAAGGGGTCAGAAGAATCACTTCTTCGCCTGGGTTGAGGATTGTCTTTAAGGTGACATTAAGTGCACCACCGGCGCCGCAGGTCATGATGATGTGGCTGGCATCGACGGGAGATCCGGAATCCCCGGCAATCCGTTTGGCTACTGCGGCTCGAGTCTCCTCGTATCCTGCATTGTTCATGTAACGATGCATACCGATGTCGGGTTGCTCGACAATGCGGCGTAACTCGCGATGAAAAGCTGCTGGCGGTTCTACCGATGGGTTGCCAAGGGTGAAGTCATAAACATTTTCTGCACCATATTCGGCAATCAGGGCAGCACCTTCCTCAAACATGCGGCGGATCCATGAAGAACGTTCAATGGCACTGCGAACCTTGATGGCGACGGTCATGGTGTACTCCTCAATAATTGTCAATAGTGGGTGAAAAACTGAGTTGCGAGTTTAGCTGTCCAGCCGCTGTTGGTCAAGCTCTCTTGCGAGTGGCCCGTGCAGCTAATCGTTACGCTTAACCACACAGGCCACAAGGCTCATCTGCTTGCTTTTTGGCGACTCATGAGATAAATTCACAAACTCTCTGAAACGCTGAAAGGATAGACCCCGTGAACGAAAAGAAACTGCAGGAATTTCGTCAACAGATTGATGCCCTCGATGATCAGATTATGAATTTGCTCAATCGCCGCGCCGAAGTCGTGGTTGAGGTTGGCAAGTCCAAGCGGAAGGGCAAGGGCGTATACTATGTGCCGAGCCGGGAAAAAGCGATCTACGAACGTTTGATCGCAGGAAATCCCGGGCCTTTCTCCGATGAAGGTGTCCGTCGGGTTTTCCGGGAAATTATTTCGGCTTCATTGTCGCTGGAGCAACCGCTTAAAGTCGCTTTTCTTGGTCCTCAAGCGACTTATACCCACG
>JAGXHM010000137.1 GCA_024636155.1 Deltaproteobacteria bacterium | reverse complement strand
GTCTACACACCGGCCTGGCAGGAAAAATTCACCGGTATCGATCGCGCCAACGTCATTCAGTTTGCGCGGGAATGGGCCTCAACCGCCGAGAAAACAGGTGGCAAATGCTCGATCATTATCGGTGCCGGAGCCAACCACTGGTACCACTCCAACCTGATCTACCGCGCCGGGATTTCAGCCCTGATGCTTTGCGGCTGCGTCGGCAAAAATGGCGGCGGACTCAACCATTACGTCGGCCAGGAGAAGCTCGCGCCAGCCGCGCCCTGGGCGACCATCATGGGCGCCCTCGACTGGGCCAAGCCGCCGCGTTTTCAGAATGCGCCTTCCTATCATTACGTGCATACTGACCAGTGGCGCTACGAACGTACCTCGGATGAGTCGCGGATGAATCCAGTCGCTGCTGACAACCAGATCACATCAGGGCACACCATGGATCATCAGGTCCGCGCGGTGCGCAACGGCTGGCTGCCTTTCTATCCCCAGTTCGATCGCAGTCCAATCGAGACGGTCAAACAGGCGGAAACCGCCGGGGCCAAAAATGATCAGGAAGTCATAGACTGGACCGTCAAGCAGTTGGCCGAGAAAAAGATGAAGTTTGCTGTTGAAGACCCAGATGCCCCTGAAAACTGGCCGCGCCTGTGGATCATCTGGCGCGGAAATGCCCTTATGTCGAGTGCCAAGGGACATGAATATTTCCTCAAGCATTACCTTGGAACCCACTCCAGCACCATCGCCCCCGAGACCGCCGAGGAGTTCGTTAAGGAGGTTAAGTGGCATAAGAAAGCGCCGGAAGGGAAGCTCGACCTGGTGGTCGACATCAACTTCCGCATGGACACCTCTGCACTCTACTCGGACATCGTGCTGCCGACCGCGACCTGGTATGAAAAGGACGATCTCAACACCACCGACATGCACTCCTTTATCCACCCGTTGCAGGAGGCAGTTCCTCCCTGCTGGGAGTCGAAGAGTGACTGGGATATCTTCAAGGGGTTGGCCAAAAAGGTCAGCCAGTTGGCTGAAACCCATCTGCCTGATCCGGTGCGTGAAATCGTCACGGTGCCGCTGCAGCACGACACCCCGGCCGAGATGGCCCAGTTCGAGATCAAGGACTGGAGCAAGGGGGAGTGTGAGCCGATCCCTGGCAAGACCATGCCCGGTATGGCGGTGGTCGAGCGCGACTACAAGAATCTCTACAACCGCTTCATCTCATTCGGCCCCGGTGCCAGAAACGGCATAGGCGCCCATGGACTCTCATGGCCGATCGCGGATTACTACGACGAAATGGCCGCCGGCGACAAGACCGTCGCATGGGGCGGTAAGACCTATCCGGCTTTGATTGAGGCCAGGGATGCCGCTGAAGTGATTCTCAAGCTCGCTCCCGAAACCAACGGCGAGATGGCCTTTCGTGCTTTTGCCGCCGAAGAGAAAAAGGTTGGCCTGCCACTGACCGATCTGGCCGAGGCCACCCGCGGCGTGCGTACCACCTTCGCCGATTTGGACGCCCAGCCGCGCCGCCTGCTCAACAGCCCGATCTGGAGCGGCCTGACTGAAAACGGCCGCGCCTATTCTGCCTACTGTCTCAACGTCGAGAAGCTGGTTCCATGGCGCACCCTGACCGGTCGCCAGCACTTCTATCTCGATCATCAGGGTTATATTGCGGCCGGCGAGCATCTGCCGACCTACAAGCCGAAGCCGGACCACGGAACCTTGCAGGATTTTCTGGCAACCGATACTGACGACAAGCAAAGCATCATGCTCAACTACTTGACCCCACACGGCAAGTGGGGCATCCACAGCACCTATACCGACAACCATCGTATGCTGACTCTGTCCCGAGGCTGTCATCCCTTCTGGCTCAATGTCCAGGATGCAGAGCAAATCGGGGTTGTCGATAATGACTGGGTCGAGGTCTACAATGACCACGGCGTGGTGGTGACCCGCGCCATTGTCAGTTCCCGCCTGCCACGTGGCATCTCGTTTCTCTATCACGCCATGGAACGGACCATCGGTGTGCCAAAATCGCCCTTGCGCGGCAACAAGCGGGCAGGGGGGCACAACAGCCTGAACCGGATTCGGCTCAAACCGAACCTGATGCTCGGCGGTTACGGTCAGTTTACCTATGGATGGAATTACTGGGGACCGACCGGTGCCAACCGCGACACCTATATCATGGTGCGAAAACTCAAAGGGGAGCCGAACTGGTAAAGGAGCTATGACTATGAATATACGCGCACAGGTGTCATCAGTTTTCCACCTCGATAAATGTATCGGTTGTCATACTTGCAGCATCGCTTGCAAGAACCTTTGGACTGACCGCAAAGGTGCTGAGTACATGTGGTGGAACAATGTGGAGACCAAGCCAGGCACCGGTTATCCGACCAAGTGGGAAGACCAGGAGCAGTACAAGGGTGGTTGGGAAATGCAGGGTGATACTCTGCAATTGAAAGTCGGTGGCCGCGGCAGCACGTTGGGAAAGATCTTCCACAATCCAAACTTGCCGACCATGGATGACTACTACGAGCCATTTACGTTCCGCTACGATGATTTGACCAGTGCTCCGGCAGGCAAAGATCAGCCGACCGCACGCCCGGTCTCCATGGTGACCGGCAAACCGATGAAAATTGAGGCCGGTCCCAACTGGGATGACGATCTCTCCGGCTCCAATATCTATGCCGCCAACGACCCCGGCGTTGTGAAACTCACCGAGGAAGAACAGCGTCAACTCTTTGCCATTGAGAAGATGGTCTTCTTCCATTTGCCACGGATCTGCAACCATTGTCTGAATGCTGGTTGCGTTGCCAGTTGTCCTTCCGGAGCCATCTACAAGCGCGGCGAAGACGGCATTGTTCTGATCAATCAGGACAAGTGCCGTGGCTGGCGGATGTGTGTTTCTGCCTGCCCGTACAAGAAGACTTACTACGGCTGGACCACCGGCAAGTCGGAAAAGTGCATTCTCTGCTATCCGCGCCAGGAGGCCGGAGAAGCCCCCGCTTGTTTCCACTCCTGTGTCGGTCGAATCCGCTACCTCGGTGTTCTCCTCTACGATGCCGATCGCATTGAATCGGTTGCCAAACAGGACGATAAGGATCTGGCTGCAGCACAACGAGAGATCATTCTCAATCCCTTCGACCCTCAAGTCATTGCGGATGCTAAAAAGTCAGGTGTGCCAGAGCAAGTTATCAAATCGGCCCAGAAGTCACCGGTCTACAAGTTCGTCAAAGAGTGGGGCATCGCTCTTCCACTTCACCCCGAATTCCGCACTCTACCGATGCTCTTCTATGTGCCGCCATTGTTGCCGGTCATGTCTATGGATAATCAGGGTAAACAGAAAATGGCTGATGACTTCTTCACTACCTTGGAGCAGGCCCGTTTACCAATGCAATATCTGGCCGGCCTGTTCGCTGGTGGCAACGAAGAGGAAGTCAAGGCAGTCTATCGCAAGTTGATTGCAGTTCGTATCCAACGCCGTAGTGTCACGGTTGGTGATATCCCTGCTGAGGAAGCCACTAAGGCTTGCGACATCGCTCAAGTGAGCTCAGAGGCTGTTGATGCCATCTATCGCATGACCACACTGACCAGGATCAAGGAACGTATCGTTGTGCCACCGATGTTGCGAGAGCAGGCCATCGAAGCTGGTATGGATCCCGAGCAACACAAACAGGAAATGGGCTTCGGCAGTCGGCGTCCACCGAAGAGGCGCTGGTAGCTATGACTGAATTACAACAACATCAGACACTCTGTCGACAATTTGCGACCTTGCTCAGTTATCCGGGCGAGAACGTTGTAGCAGTGGCAGTCACCTGCTTAGCAGAGCTTAAACAAGTAAGCCCTGAGTCCTCTGGCTCTCTGGAGAGCTTTATCAGTTTCCTCGAGGTCAACGATATCAGCCGCATCGAAGAAGCCTTTACCGGCACCTTTGATTTGCAGTCGCTCTGTCATCCTTATGTTGGCTACCAGCTCTGTGGAGAAAGTCAGCAGCGCACTATGTTCATGATCAAGTTGCGGGAACTTTATCAGCAGTATGGTTTTATCCCCGGCAACGAACTTCCTGACCATCTGACTGAAGTCATGCGGTTTGTCGGGTCGATTAACGATCAGGATTGTCGGCAGGAAATTATCCAGGACGGGCTCTTGCCAGCGTTGGCAAAAATTACCCAGGGGATTGAAAGTGAAGGACATCCCTATCTGGCCGTGCTTAATGCTCTGCAAAACTTTTTGATTGTAACAGCGGCACCCGTTAGCGAGCGACAGGACGTCGACCGGCAAAAGGAGTGTTTATCATGACTGACATGATTCTGTTTGGTGTGTTCCCTTATGTGGCCGTTGCCCTGATGGTCGGTGTCGGTATTTACCGATATTGTGTCGATCGCTACTCCTGGTCGTCGCAATCGTCCCAGTTTCTGGAGAGTCGTGTGCTGTTCTGGGGGTCTGTTCCCTGGCACTATGCCATTCTGATTATTCTGCTGGCACATTTTCTGGCTTTCCTGGTTCCATCAGGCTGGGGTGTGGTGCTTGGCAACCCGTTGCGACTCTACATCCTTGAGGTGACAGGCTTAGCTCTTGGTATCAGTACCCTGATCGCGGTGACCTTGCTTATTTTCCGTCGCAGCCTTAATGCTCGCGTTTCAGCAGTGACCTCGGCGGTTGACTGGCTGGTGTTGGCCGCTCTTCTCCTGCAGGTTGCAACGGGTGTTTACATTGCGTTTACTTTGCGTTGGGGCTCGGTCTGGTATCTGCACACGGCCTCTCCCTGGCTCTGGTCGCTGCTCAAGCTTGACCCTCAGGTTCATTATCTTGCTGCCTTGCCAACAGTGGTCAAACTGCATGCCTTTAATGCGTTCTTTATCGTCGCGCTCTTTCCTTTTTCAAGGCTGGTTCATGTTGTCAGCGTGCCCTTGACCTATCTGGCACGTCCTTACCAGGTTGTGGTCTGGTATCGGGAACGTCGTGCGGGCTGACTGTTTCTGTTTGCGTATGATTGATGTAACGCAATAGATGTTAGATGTGAGGGATGTCTGATGTTAGAAGTCGCAACCGCAAAATCACATAAAGTTCTCTTTCTAAACACACTAGCTTTTACGGTCTGTTTCGCCGCCTGGATGTTCAATGGCGTTCTGGTGACATTTCTCGCTGACAATCAGGTCTTTGATTGGGGCCCGATTGAGATCGGCTGGTTGATGGGGATTCCGGTGCTGACCGGTTCACTCTTCAGGTTGCCAGCAGGAATGCTGACCGATAAGTTCGGTGGTAAACCGGTTTATAGTACGTTGCTGTTTGTCTGCGCCATCCCCATGTTTTTGCTTTCAAAGGCGGACAGCTTTACCACTTTTGCTCTCTGTAGCTTCGGTTTCGGACTGGCTGGAGTCAGCTTCTCAATCGGTATCGCTTTTTCCTCGGTCTGGTACCCGCGAGAGCGCCAAGGGACGGCACTGGGGATCTTCGGTGCTGGTAATGCCGGTGCAGCCCTGACCACTCTGCTTGCGCCAACCTTGCTTAATCGCCTGACCAACAACGGCGCCAACCTTGAAGGCTGGCGTGATCTACCCGTCTACTACGCTGCGATGCTTGCCATCATGGGTGTGATCTTCCTTGTCTTTTCCGAAAACAGAAAGCCAGCTTCTTCGGGCAAGTCCTTCGTGCAGATGCTGGTTCCACTGAAAAACGTTCGAGTCTGGCGTTTTGGCCTTTATTATTTCCTGGTGTTCGGCTGCTTCGTTGCCTTTTCACAATGGTTGGTTCCTTACTTCGTCAATGTCTACTATCTACCTCTGGTCACCGCTGGAATATTTGCTTCAATGTTCAGTCTCCCTTCCGGAGTGATCCGTGCTTTAGGTGGCTGGATGTCAGACAAGTTTGGCGGACGAACAATCATGTACTGGGTTCTCGGTGCATCGGTAGTGATCAGCTTCCTCGTAATCATCCCAAAGATGGATGTTTACTCTCCTGGGCGTGGTGTTATGGCGATGAAGTCTGGAGTCGTCACATCTGTCTCTGATAACGCAGTCGTAGTCGATGGTAAGTCTTACAGTGTAAACGTCAAGCCAGAGCCGTTAGAAAATTTTGATGACCAAATGCTTGTTCTGCCGGGCAAACAGGCCTGGCAGGAGCCTGTCGTCGAGGTCGGTCAGGTCGTCAAGAAAAAGGAGCTGCTGGCCAAAGGTGTGACACGGATCTTTTTTCAGGCGAATGTCTGGATCTTCGCCGTGCTAATTATACTGCTTGGTAGCATCTGGGGCATCGGCAAAGCGGCCGTCTATAAACTGATACCGGATTATTTCCCGGATGAGGTAGGGGTTGTCGGTGGAATGGTTGGAGTGCTCGGTGGATTGGGCGGTTTCTTCTGTCCCATTATTTTTGGCTACCTCCTCGAATATACAGGGTTATGGACCAGCTGTTGGATGTTTATGTTTATCTTGTCGTTGGTTTGCCTGCTCTGGTTGCATCTAACGGCTCAGAAAATGATGAAAGAGAAACACCCTAAAGATATGCAGAGGATTGAAGAAGATAAGGTCAATTTATTTGAAAAAGATGCCAAGGAGTCCGCACATGTCGATTAATCTGGATAAATGGGATGTTGAAGATGAAGAGTTTTGGAACTCCACGGGCAAAAAGATAGCGACCAGAAATCTCTGGATTTCAATTCCAAGCCTGTTATGCGGATTTGCCGTATGGCTCTATTGGGGGATCATCACAGTCCAGATGATCAACCTTGGCTATCCT
Source organism: Deltaproteobacteria bacterium (assembly GCA_024636155.1). GTDB lineage: Bacteria > Desulfobacterota > Desulfuromonadia > Desulfuromonadales > BM103 > M0040. Next base: position 2,092 of record JAGXHM010000137.1, on the reverse strand, counting down.
TTCAGCCAGTCTCAGTTGTTCACGTTGTCTGCCATCGCCGGCCTGACTGGTGCAACTCTGCGGATACCGAGCTCTTTTCTAATCCGCATCGCTGGCGGACGGAATACCATTTTCTTTACCACCGCCTTGCTGATGATCCCTGCGGTCGGTACTGGTATCGCGTTGCAGAATATAAACACCCCGATTGAGGTTTACTACCTGCTCGCCTTACTCTCCGGGTTCGGTGGCGGCAACTTCGCATCCTCGATGTCAAACATCAGCTTCTTCTTTCCGAAAAAGGTTCAGGGAACCTCGCTCGGCCTGAATGCCGGTCTCGGGAACTTTGGTGTCACCACCATGCAGATACTGATTCCGCTGTCGATGACTTTTGGCTTGTTCGGCGGCAAGTCACAGACCCTCATCAACACCAGCGGTACCCTGATCGGCAAAATCCCGGCCGGAACCGAGACCTATATCCACAATGCCGGTTATATCTGGCTGATTCTGCTGATCCCTCTGGCCTTTGCTGGCTACTTCGGCATGAACAATATCAAAACCAAAACGGTTACCCCCAACTTGCCTTCGACTGGTATCTCTTTTGTTATGATTACTGGACTGCTGTTGATCGCTTTCGTCACGTCTGTGGCCGGTCTGTATCTAATGCTACCACCGCCGATTGGACTCGGCCTTCTAAGTAAGTGGATCGTCTTGCCACTGGTGATTGCCGCCACGGTCTTCGGTATGAAGTATCTGACCAAGGGTGGTTTGCGTGAAAATCTCGAACGTCAGTACAAAATTTTCAATAATAAGCACACTTGGGCGATGACTGTGATTTACACCATGACCTTTGGCTCCTTCATCGGCTATTCGGCTGCTTTTGCTCTGTCGATCAAGGTCATTTTCGGTTTTTCGCATATCATGGTCGATGGTGTTATGACCCACAATACGGTTAATGCTAACGGACCGAGCGCCTTAATGTTCGCCTGGATGGGTCCATTCATTGGCGCATTGATTCGTCCGGTTGGCGGCAAAATCGCCGATAAATTAGGTGGCGCCATCGTCACTCAATGGGTTTCCATTGTGATGATTTTCTCTGCGTTGGGTTGTGCATACTTCATGAAGGCTGCCTACGGTTCCGCCACTCCAGAAACTGTCTTTGTCCCGTTTCTGATCCTCTTTATCATCCTCTTTGCTGCGACCGGCGTGGGTAATGGCTCGACTTTCCGTTCGGTCGCTATGATCTTCAATGCTGAGCAGGCAGGACCTGTCTTGGGTTGGACATCAGCGATTGCAGCCTACGGAGCTTTCATCATTCCCAAGGTCTTTGGTGAGCAGATCAAGGCGACCACTCCGGAAAATGCTTTGTACGGATTTGCGGTTTTTTACTTTCTCTGCCTGGTCCTCAACTGGTGGTTTTATACTCGCAAGAACGCTTATATCCAGAACCCTTAATAACAAGGAATTATTCAATGGATCAGAATCAACTCTCCGCAGAAATCTTAAGTCAGGCTCCGGACGCAATTCTGTTTGCGGACCGTGAAGGAATCATTCGTTTATGGAACTTGGGCGCAGAGCGAATTTTTGGATTTTCTGCTGCACAAGCGATTGGTCAGTCTCTGGATATTATGATCCCTGAGAAACTTCGACAACGACATTGGGATGGTTACAATAAAACGATGGACACCGGCGAAACGCGTTATGGAACCGACATGCTGTCAGTTCCAGCGTTGCATCAGAATGGGGCAAGGCTCTCAACCGAATTCTCTATCGTGATGTTGACTGACAACGACAATAAACCTCTCGGAGTCGCGGCTATCATGAGAGATATCACAAAGAGACATCAGGAAGAGAAAGCTATACGTGAACGTCTTGCTGAACTTGAAGGCACAAAAGGATAAGGTTTTGTTACGATTCGAAATTTGAAAGTAAGATAGACACTCCCAAAATGTAGGGATCCAACGAAAGGGAAATTCAATATGCTTTACTTTATTAAAGACAGGGTTTTGCATAGGTTCCCAGTCCCGAAACGCTGCGTTACCATTTTCACTAAAGAAAAGTTGCGTGATACTATTCCCAACGATGTCGAGAGATGTATTTATTGTTTGAAAAACTG
>JAGXHM010000136.1 GCA_024636155.1 Deltaproteobacteria bacterium | reverse complement strand
GGCGAGGAACAGGTGAATGTGCCGGTACCTGCCGAACGCTTCCTCTATGCTGCTGAATTCCTGCGGCATCTGTCGTTGCAGCAGGCCTGGGTTGAGGAATTTGGGCAGGCTGTGGAGTAGTGTTTCCCCTCACCCCGGCCCTCTCCCACAGAGGGGAGAGGGAGACAAACGAGATACCGAGATTTACTCCCCTCCCTTCATGGGAGGGGTTGGGGGAGGGTGAGCCAGTGGCAATAAATCTCACAGAAGCGGCACGCGAACTCAGGAAAAATTCAACCGACGCTGAACACCTGCTTTGGCGCCACATGCGCGCCAAACAGCTGGAAGGCTTGAAATTCCGCCGACAGGAACAGATCGGGCTCTTTATTGCTGATTTTGTCTGTTACGAAAAATCTTTGGTCGTTGAGGCTGATGGTGGGCAGCACGTTATCGAAGCTGCAAAGGATGCAGAACGTACGTTATGGCTGAATTCTCAGGGCTTTCACGTTTTACGATTCTGGAATCATGAAATTCTGACAAATATTGACGGGGTGTTGGATGTGATTCGGGAGCATTGTGTTTGATGCCTTCCCCTCTCCCCGGCCCTCTCCCACAGAGGGGAGAGGGAGACAAGCAGGACAGATTATGTTTTTGACTCCCCTCCCTTCATGGGAGGGGTCGGGGGAGGGTGCTCTGTTACGCTCTCTACTTGGAGCAGCTTGGAGAGATGTGCTATTTTCCCGGACCATGAAGACTCCTCACCTCAAAGCTCAAATCGACTTGTCTGATCGGTTGCAAACCGCACCCGTGGTTTTCTGATGACAGATGTCCTGCTGCTTCAACCTCCGGCGCTGAAACCTGCTGAGCCACCACTCGCCCTGGCGATTCTGCTGGCACACCTGCGCGCCCAGAAATTGACCGCCACAGCGATTGACGCCAATCTGGCTGCTTACCTCTACCTGCTCGATGGCGAATGGCTGACAACTCGGGCCGGAGACGCGGTTGAGACTAATCTGCGCCGCGCCTTACGTCACCGCTCATCCTCACTGTTGTTGCTACGCTCAGCTGCGGCAGCGCAAAACTTCGCGCGTTACAACACGGCCGTGCGCTATCTCAACCGACTTTTGGCGCTGTGGAACAGCCCCAACGGCGATGAACGTCTGACTCTCGGTGACTATCAGCATGCCGGCCTTTCCCCGTTTAACCCGGAGGATCTTGAACAGCTCGCCAGCGGAGCAGCAGCCACCCTGTTCGCCAGTTATTTTCACGAAGAACTGTTGCCGCAGATCATTGCGGCACAACCGCGCATCATCGCCATCTCGATCAATTTTCTGCACCAGGCCCTGCCGTCCTTTGAACTGGCCGGTCTGCTGCGCCGTGCTCTGCCTGACGTTCTGTTGGTTGCCGGTGGTGGGCTGATCACATCGTGGCAAGAACCGCTACGGCGTCTCGACCTGCGCCTGTCACCTTTTGATCGTCTGGTCTTCGGCCCCGGTGAAACGGCGCTGACCGCTCTGGCCAAAGACGAGGTAGATGAGAGCTACACTATGGCCGACGCGACGACCATCAGCTTTGTTCCCGACTTCAGCTTTGCCCGAATCTCCGACTACTTTTCGCCGCATCCGGTATTGCCCTTAAGTGCCTCGCGCGGTTGCTACTGGCAACGCTGCCTCTTTTGCCCCGAGGCTACGGCGCCGGTTCATCCCTACACGGCCACCCGCCCAACTGAACTGCCGTTGATGATGCGCCAGCTGGCCGACAGTTATGGTGTTCGCCATATCCAGCTGACTGACAACGCCGTTCCGGTGAATATGCTCAAAGTTCTGGCCGAGCACGCCGAGACTTTGGCGGATCTTAACTGGTTTGGTTTTGTCCGTTTTGAGCCGATACTGGAGGACGTCGCTTTTGTTGCCCGCCTGGCACAGAGCGGTTGCCGCATGCTGCAGCTGGGGTTGGAGAGTGGTTCGCAGAACGTGCTTGATCGACTTGGGAAAGGAGTGTCTCTCGAATCAGTCGCCAAAATTCTGGCCAACCTTGCGGCCGCCGGCATCGCGAGCTTTGTCTACATCATGCTCGGTACCCCCGGTGAGACCGAGGCCGATGCCGAACAAACGCTGGCTTTTCTTGAATTGCATGCTGCTGAAATCGGTTTTCTCAATCTCGCCATCATGAATCTGCCGCGCGCTTCGGGACTGCTTGATAACCCGCAAGAGTACGGTATTGCTGCAGCGGAGCCGATCGAAGCGGACAGCCCTCTTGGCCTCTATCAAAAATTTCACTCCGATAGCGAATGGAACCGCGCCGCCGCACGCCGCTTTCTCGAACAACGTCTGCTTGGCTCAGCGGCGATCCGGGAAATCGTCAATCGTACCCCGCCGCTCTTTACCTCCAACCACGCAGTTTTTTTGCCAATTCGCGCCGTTGATTCTAGAAAATGCTTTTGCCGCGAAGGCACAAAGACACCAAGTCAATTAAAACCATAATTTAGATAACCTCTCCAGTGCTTACGCATTCGCCCCTCAGAGATTGAGTCAGTTTCTGAAAAGTTCTATGGTTCCCTTTGTGTTTTCGTGGCTTCGTGGCTGAACTGTCATTTTTAGGTTGATTCAGCTGCTGTGGTCACATCTTTGATAAACTGTGCAATGTCAGGGGCTAAAGGTGCCGTCAGGGTGCAGACGGTTTTCTGGATGGGATGGAAGAATTGCAGGCGGTGACTGTGCAGGGCCTGACGCCGCAGAGGCGCCTGTGCGGGGGGATTGTGTAGCCAGTCGAGATAGTCGTCGTCATTCATGGTGTAGAGGGCGTCACCGGCAAGCGGATGACCCACGGCCGCCAGATGGACGCGCAATTGATGGGTTCGGCCGGTTTCAGCTGTTAACTCAAGCAAAGTTAAATGATCTGTAAGTTTGCGGACGGTTTCGTAGTGAGTAACGGCTGCTTTTCCCTGGGCTCTGTCGATGCCAAAACGTGGCACGCGGGCATCCTTAACAGGACCAATCGGTAAATTGATGGTGCCGTTAGCAGGGCAAGGGCGACCTGCTACGACGGCCAGATACTTTTTGACCACTCGCCCTTTCGCAAATTGCTGCATCAAATGGCTAAGCACTCCCTTGTCGCGCGCCAGCAGTACCAGGCCCGAGGTGTCAGCGTCCAATCGATTGATCAGATTGACCTCCGGGTAAGCAGGCTGGTGGATGTGGCGAAGATGGTAAATCAGGTTGGCGTTGACGAATTTGCCGCTGCTGTGAACCCGCAGTCCTGCAGGCTTGTTGACACCTATCAGCCATTCATCTTGGTAAACAATGGTGTAGTCGAGGTTGACGGCAGGCGCTTCGAAATCAGGCATGTCACAACGAACGCTGTCACCTTTGGTCACGATCGTTGCCACGTCGCACCTGACACCATTACAGGAAATTCGTCCTTCGAGTACCAACTGGCACCAGGTCGTTTCCGGTAAATAAGTAAAGCGGGCCGCCAAATACGCGGGAACACTCATGCCGCTACATGAGGCAGGTACTTTTGAAGAAACATTCATGGCGGTTATTGTAACGCAAACAAGGGGTTTTAACGCCCGATATAATTGTGGCGAGACATGTTTAATGTCATTTTTAAACAAAAAAAGGCACCTGAATTCCAGGGACCTTTTTTTTGTTTGGCGGGAGTAGATGAGGATCGAACTCACCAGAGACGGGATACGCCTCCCATCGGTTTTGAAGACCGAGCGCGCCACCAGGCAACGAACTACTCCCACGCTTTAAAGCCGAACGATCTTGCCAGCCCCTTCCAGAGCGTTAACCAGTTCCAGCATATTTGAAATTCTGCCGACCGCCAAAGTCTCTTTAACGTTGAAAAACTCCAGGCAAAGCCCACATGAGGCGATGTCGACGCCGTGATTGGCGAGTTTTTCCAAAGCTTCAATGACATCGGAGTTACCGACCGTCAATTTGACACCGCCGTTGACGAAGTAAATGGCGTCGGGCGTGGTGTTCGATTCGATCAGGGTGAAGATGAAGTTCTTCATCAGGATCTGACCGAGCTTTTCGTCACCGTTCCCCATCTGGTCGGAAGCAATGAAAAGGATTGTCGGCCCGGAACTGGCCGCACCGGCAGCCGCCTTTTCAGGGGCTTCTCCAGGAGTCAGGCTGATTTCAAAAGTTGTGTCAGATTGGTTGATGTCCGTCGTGTAGCCGAGACTTTTTGCCAGTCTGGCAACATTGTCTCTGGCGACATCATCATCAACCAGAATTTTAAGGGTGCTGGCCGGTTGTGCCAACATCAGCTGGCGGGTCTGTACCACCGGTTGCGGGCATTGCTGACCGCGGCAATCGAGTGTGTCCATGAAGTCTCCTTTGTAAAGCGGCCTCATAATAAATGGATTGTGTGATGTTGACAAGACTATTTGAGCTTTTTCTCCTCATTCAGGAGATTACAATGTGACATTCTTTGCGGCGCAGTCAAGTCCGCTTGACTCCCCGCTGCACCGCCTTTAAACTCGCTGACATCTTACTGATAGGACTGTTCACTTTATGAGACGTTCCACGCGCAAAATTCAGATCGGTTCGGTGGCTGTTGGTGGCGATGCACCGATTTCGGTGCAGTCGATGTGTAGTACCGACACCCGCGATGTGGCAGCGACTTCTGCGCAGATTGAAGCTCTGGTCGTTGCCGGGTGCGAAATTGTGCGCTGTGCCGTGCCTGATGATGAAGCTGCGAAGGCTCTTACGTCAATCTGTGCGCAAAGCCGTATCCCTCTGATTGCCGACATCCATTTCGATTACCGGCTGGCTTTAATGTCACTTGAAGCCGGTGTGGATGGGCTGCGTCTGAACCCTGGTAATATCGGTGAGCGTTGGAAGGTTGAAGAGGTCGTGCAGGCTTGTATGGAGCGGTCGGTGCCGATTCGCATCGGTGTGAATGCTGGCTCTCTCGAAAAGGAACTACTGGAAAAGTACGGTCATCCAACGGCCGAAGCCATGGTTGCCAGCGCTCTCGGTCATATCCGGATTCTGGAAGATCTGGACTTTCAAGAGATCAAGGTCAGCCTCAAGTCTTCCGATGTTCGTCGTACCGTTGCCGCCTATCGACTATTGTCTGAGCAAGTTGATTATCCACTGCATATCGGTGTGACTGAAGCTGGTACGACCTGGAGCGGTACGATCAAGAGTGCGGTTGGCATCGGTGCTTTGCTCTATGATGGTATCGGTGACACTTTGCGGGTCTCTTTGACTGGAGATCCGGTGGAAGAGATACGGGTCGGCTGGGAGATTCTCAAAAGCCTCGAATTACGCGAGCGCGGACCGGTCTTTATCAGTTGTCCGACTTGTGGCCGTTGTCAGATCGACCTGATTGAAATCGCCGAAGAGGTCGAGCAACGACTGCACGACCTGCCTTGCCGCATCTCGATTGCTGTGATGGGTTGTGTTGTGAATGGCCCCGGTGAAGCGCGAGAAGCAGATCTTGGTATTGCTGGAGGTAAAGGGCAGGGCTTGCTCTTCCGTAAAGGCGAGGTCGTTCGCAAAGTGCCGCAGGATGAACTTGCCGACGCCTTGGTAGAAGAAGCTTTACGGTTGGCTAGCAGCCTGCCGAACTAACGATGGTCTGGCTACAAATTCGTCTGCTTGGCCCATATCTCAGCTCCTTTTCGACCAATAGCTACGGCTATTACTCTCAAACGAACTAAAATCTGTTCTCAAGCGGCCCAATTTTCGCTTCAGCCCAGTTAGTCCAACCGGCAGCTGAACAACGTGGCTCCTGAGCTGTCATCACTCCTTGCAATCCCCCCGAAAATACGCTAATTTTATAGGCTCTTTTCAGCTTCATGAGAAGGGCCATTATCTGACCTGGATCAGTGAGTAAAGGGTGGATGAAGAGTGCAAGTGCTTGGATTGAATGAGTGATTCAAAAGTCTAAGCTGCACCCAAAGGTTCAGCGGTGATTTTTGTAGCGCTCAGGCGATTCAATGACTCGTGCTATTCGCCGCCAGGTACTCACTGATTCAGGTCTTACTTAGAGGTTATCAAATGCGCTATACACAGTACTTTTTGCCGACATTGAAAGAAACTCCTGCCGATGCCGAAGTAGTCAGCCACCAGCTGATGGCTCGTGCGGGCATGATCCGCAAGGTTGCCGCAGGTATTTACGATTATCTGCCTTTGGGACTGCGGGTGATCCGCAAGGTTGAGAATATTGTTCGGCAAGAGATGGATCGGGCTGGTGCCATAGAGATTCTGATGCCGGCCGTTTGTCCCGCAGACCTCTGGGAACAATCTGGACGTTGGCAACAGTACGGTAAAGAGTTATTGCGTCTGAAAGACCGCAAGGACACCGAGTTTTGCGTAGGACCGACCCATGAGGAAGTTGTGACTGAGATTGTCCGTGGCACGGTGAACTCCTATCGTCAACTGCCTCTGAACATGTACCAGATCCAGACCAAGTTCCGTGATGAGATGCGCCCCCGTTTCGGTTTGATGCGTGGCCGCGAATTCATCATGAAGGATGCTTACTCCTTTGATATTGATGATGCCAGCGCTGATATTTCCTACGAGAAGATGTACCAGGCTTACCGTCGCATCTTTAAGCGCTGTGGCCTGAAGTTCCGTGCAGTAGAGGCGGATTCAGGTGCGATCGGAGGCAGCTTCTCCCATGAATTCATGGTTCTGGCCGAAACCGGAGAAGACGCGATCGTCTCCTGCGACTCTTGTGAATATGCAGCGAACGTCGAAAAAGCAGAACTGCGTGCCGCGTCCGGTGAGGCGCCTGTGCCGACCCTTCCTCTGGAACGTGTGAAGACGCCCAATCTACGGAGTATTGAGGATGTTGCTGCTTTCCTCAAGGAAACGCCAGCCAAGATGATCAAAACCCTCGTTCTGCAGAATGAGAACGAAGAGGTTTTCGCTGTGCTGATGCGCGGCGATCATACGCTTAATGAAATCAAGCTTTGCAACTACCTGGGTTGCAACCATGTTCAGCTTGCCGATGAAGAGATCATTAAGAAATTGACCGGCGCGCCGAGGGGTTTTACCGGCCCGATCGGTTTGGCCTGCCGTGTGCTTGCCGATCAGGCAGTTGCCGTTATGAGTGATTTCGGTCTTGGCGCAAACGAGGCGGATTATCATCTTACCGGCGCGAATTATGGTCGTGATTTTGAAGTTGAAGCTTTTGTCGACCTGCGCCAGGCCGGAGCTGGTGATTCCTGCCCCCGCTGCGAGGGCAAGTTGGAAGCTTGGCGTGGCATTGAAGTCGGCCATGTTTTCAAACTGGGGACCAAGTACTCCGATGCGATGAACGCCACGGTTCTGGACGACGAGGGCAAAGACCGGACCTTGATCATGGGTTGCTACGGTATTGGTATTGGCCGCACGGCGGCAGCGTCGATCGAGCAGAACCATGATGACAATGGCATTGTCTGGCCGATGCCGTTGGCCCCGTTCCAGGTTATCGTGACCATGCTCAACCCAGGCGATGAAGCTGTCTTTGCCGCTGGCGAAAAGCTCTATCTAGATCTGTTGGCCGAAGGGATTGAGGTGCTGCTTGATGATCGTGACGAGCGCCCCGGCAGCAAGTTTAAAGATGCCGATCTGCTCGGCATTCCGTTGCGTGTCAACGTTGGCGCCCGTGGTTTGAAAGAGCACTCTTTTGAACTTCAGGATCGTCGTGGTGGTGAGCGCGTCATGCTGCCAATTGAAGGGGCTGCCGCGACAATTGTTGAACAGGTTCGTACGGCACTGGCCGCTGGGTAAGGGAATAGATTTATGAGTGAAATCCGGATTGAAAAAGGCGGACGACTGACCCTGCCGCCCGGTGTCGCGAAAATTCTTGAGCCTGGGCCACTACGTTTATCGTCGTGCTCTGCCAGTCATCTTCTGCTGGAAGCGACCTCTGGTGATGACAAGGTGCAGATGACCGGACTGCTCAGTGAAGGCGGGATTGTTGATCTGCTCTCCTTTTTTAATATGTTCCGCAAGTCGGGGTTGGTTCATTTTCTCCTCTCCGGTGGCAACAAGACCCTCGGTTTCCGGAATGGCGAGATCGTCTATGCAACGAGCACTTTTCCGGAAGAAGAGATCGGCGAAATTCTTTATAGTCTGGGCAAGTTTGATCGTGAAACTTTACAAGGAGCGCGTCAATTTGCCAACGGAGAACTACCCCTCGGCAAAATCCTGGTTGCCCAGAATGTGATTGATGCCAAGGATCTTTGGGCGGCAAACAAGAACCAGGTTGAAACGATCGTTTATAACCTTTTCACCTTTAAAGGAGGTTCTTTCGTCTTTGTTGACACCCCGATTGCTGATGATCAAATTGTCAGTCTCTCTATGAACACCCAGAATCTGATCATGGAAGGCTTGCGCCGAGTCGATGAGCGCGCCGTCTATATGCAAAAAGTTAAATCGCTCGATGCCATCCCGGTCGCGACAGATAAGGTTCCCAATGATCTCGATAGTGTCTCGCAGAAGATGGTTGTTCTGATCCAGGCCGGTGTTGGTAGCGTCAAAGAATTGTTGCGTCGCTCCGGGTCCGGTGAGTTTGATGCCCTTCGACTTTTAAGCCAACTGGTTGAGCGCGGTATCGTCATCATGGAAGAAGCGCCGACCGTTGCCGTTGAAGGAGTTCTCGGTGAGGTTGTCAATATCTTCAACGGTGTACTGGTTGCCATGCATAACGTGGTGTCAGCAAAAAACCCCCGGTTCCGCATGGAAATATCTCACTTCCTGCGCGATTTACCACAACCCTTTTCTTATGTATTCAGACAAACCACACTTAAGGATGACGGCTCTGTGGATGGTGGTCGTATCCTCGCTAATCTCGCTGGTCTTGAGGAAGGAGACAAGCTGCGCCTGCTTTCGGATTCCTTGAGTGAGCTGGTCTACAT
>JAGXHM010000135.1 GCA_024636155.1 Deltaproteobacteria bacterium | reverse complement strand
ATATCAGCCGTCAAAACAGCGGACCCTGTAACAAACGACTTGGGTGCCAACGGAACCTTTCATCTTATGCAGAGCACGGCCCGACGTTCAGCATCACTTTAAACGAACGGCTTGGAATTGATCCAGGTGGCCATCATTTTGACATCCTAAATGTCTCTATCAATAACACGTCGGTTTTCGTCTCGGCAGTGGTGATACATAAGATAGATATAGGGTTCTCCCAGTTTTAAGCGAGTGACAGCAAGATAATTGAACAGGCAGCCGCCACAACTGCGGCTAGCTTGAGCGGAGTAAATCGCTCCATACCTAGCGCCACAGATAGTACAAGAGCCAGAATAAAGCTCATGTTTGCGATGGGAATAACTATGCTGGCCTGTCTGTGTTCGATGGCAAGAAGTAGAAAATTAACTATCAAAAAGACTAATACACCAGAAAGTAGCGAGTAAAGAGCTTTCTTTCGAGTCACTCGCAGGCGCTTTTCACGAAAGAACGCGTATCCAGCGCCGCCCACAATCCAACTGAGTGCGCCAAGAATAAGCATAGGTTGAAGGTCAGCTCCATGCAGTAAGCCAGCCTTTGATGTTACTCCGTAAAGGGCCCGGAAAAGGGAAGCTATCACCAATAGAGCGTAAACGTCCGATGCGTGGACTGACAATGGCCGTCTCGTCGATAGAGAAGAAAGACCGCCACGATGCCTGCCACGACACCAAGCCCCTTATGAACCCCCAGAGGTTCATCTAGAAACAGCATAGCCAGCACTACAACACCTATAGTATTGAGCCGATAGATGGTGGAACCGAGGCTGGCGTCGATATGTGTCAGACTTTCAAGAAGCAGCAGGTTGGATGCCGTAACGAATAATCCAGCCAACAAACCATAACCCAACGTCACAGTGGCAATGGGGAATTCGACCCCGTGTGCAAATGCTGTCGGCACTTGCAAGAGGAGCCAGATCAGTCCAATACCAAAGACATACGCACCCCGTGAGCGCTCCTTGGCTGCGTACCGCTTGAATACGACATCATTCGCTGCGGCGAATACCAGGCTCAGCAAAGCATAAATAAGGGGAGATGGCATAGCGGTACCGTTCGTAAAAAAAGAGGTACATAAATTTCCGAGTCATCCTGCCATTTTTAGGAGTGGTTGGCAATAAATGAACCGACCCTACAAATCGCAAGCTAGCCAAAAATTGACAGTTCAAAACAAGACAAGCCTCCCGAAATTTTCGGATGGCTTGTAGTTATCTTCCGCCGCGCCCCCTGCTTCTCTGATACCTGCATTATTCAGAATTTCACGAATCTCCAACAGTCGACAGGCCAAGTCAAAGAGATGTATGTCTTATTTTTACGACCGCATTGTATGGAGGTTGTTAATTTGACCAAGGCAGCCGATACGGTTATTCCAGACAACTTTACCTCCAGATGCGCTTTCATCAGATGGCGCACCAGTCTCGCCAGAGCCCCTTAGCGTTACTGCTCACACTGTCAACGGGCATGGCCTTGGCGAGACTCTGTTCACGAAGACGAACCTTGGAGAGATGGCCTTCTGCTCGTCGCGCTTGCCCCTACTCAGCCCGCGACTCCATATCGATTAGCACCTGTTTCAACCGTTCCAAAGTCACCTCCAGAATCTTTTTGTCTTCAAAGAGAAATCCTATCTTTTGCTGACTATGGGCGAGCTCTCTGGTGCTTTTTTTCAACCGATACTGCTGTTGCTGTTGCTGTTCGGCTATGGCGATGATGCCCTCAGCCCTGGTTCGCCATTCACCTTGGGGATATTGCAACGGCATCAGTTTCAGGGTTGTCAGATCACGGGATTCGATGTACTGATCCAGGCCTTGCGCGAAAAGAAGCGTTTCATCGGACGTATACATTCCCTTCATCTTCAACATGGGCAGACTGTTGCAGCTGACCAGTACAAGGCAAACCAGAAGTGGCGTAACTCGGCGTATCATTACTGTCATCATGGCAATTGCTTTCTGCGGTCAATTAGATAATTACTGTTCTTGAGCTGTTTCAAATGTCCTTTCATCCTTGCGCAGTTGTGGCTGATGGCCAAAAGGGAAGGTTGTTCCAAATTCTCGGAGAGCGTGATGGCAATGGAAATGGTCAACAGCGGAAATGAGCGTTTGATGCCATGTCGATCGGTAGCAAAGATGAAACCCGCCTCGAGGTCTTTCGGATCGTAAAGCTCGGGAACGTGACCGTCGAAGGTGGTAATGATGGCCTTGGCAAGTTCTTCTGCACGATTTGGGTCTGTCAGTACCACATAATCGTCTCCACCGATATGACCTACCAGGTCATTTTGGCCGCCCTGTTGTTCAACGACTTCCCGGATCAGTTTGTCGACCAGGTTAATTGCATCGCTACCGACCTTGTAGCCGTAGTGGTCGCCATAAGCCTTGAAATTGTCCAGGTCGATATAGAGATGGGCAAAGGGCAGGTCCTGATCGATGCGCTCTTCCAGCTCGCGATCAATCACCAGATTCCCGGGCAGGCGGGTCAGGGGGTTAGCGTCGAGATGCTGCTGCTCCAATTCCAATTGGATTAACTGGACGTTGCTGACTGTCATCTTAACGTGTGGATGTTCACCAAAAAACGGGCCAGTTTCTCCAGCGTCTGCGATTACATCGCACTTATCGCCAGCCGAGCGTCTGGTAGCCTTTCTCCCTTAAGCAGATCTCAACGAACCTGATGTAGATCTGCGTTGGTTCCGGTACGTCGAAAGCCCCGCTGACCAAGGTTGCTGTGGCGGCTCCGGCGCCACCGATAGCAGCTCCGCGACCGAGGTTGGAACTCGAAGAAAGCGCACCGACGACGGCACCGGTGGCTCCTCCTACAGCACCCGCTTTTGTTGTGCTTTTGGCAAGCTCCTCGCTTTTGCCTGTGTTGGCACCACTGGCTTCCGCTGCTCGCATGCAGGCATTGATATCTGCATCTGCCTGTTGTTGCCCGACCGCGTTCAGATGACTGTTGGGATAGAGAATCGGTTTTTTAGTGCTGGCGCAACCGGTTATTGCCAGGGTCGCGATCAGTGTCAGGATGCCAAGAATTGTTTTCATTGAAGTCCCCGTGAAAGTTTATCTTCTGCCCGATACCTGAGTTCATTATAGCTCAGAGTCGCCCATTGCGCACAACTACCTCAAGCTGCTTAACCCTACGAAGCTGCCGTTGTTGTCCTCAGCCAATTTGCGCATCAGAGCAGCGAAGCGGGCGGCGTTCGCACCTGCTCCGGCCTGAGTCAGTAAAACGGGGAAGCCGATGGTATGGATTCGCACCCGGCTGCTCTTGCCACCTGAAGTATTCTTTTGTCGAACCGTATCGACCACGTTCTGCATGGAGCCGCCAGAGAAATCATCACCGAAGACGTAGAGGCTGATCCGTTTATCCGAGGCGTAGAAGCGCTGAATCGCCAGGGTGATGCCTTCGACCGGGCTGGAGTTGGAAAAAGGTGCCCAAGAGGAGAGCCGGTCGAGAATGGCGCGGCGACGGGCCGTAGAATCGGGAATCCAGTTGCCGGCATATTGAGAGAACATGTAGTCGCCCATGTCATTGAGGACCTGCACTCCCTTAACTTTGGGGTAGATATCGAGAATCTCCTTCATCTTCTGGCGCACCAGCGGCCAGGCAAAGCGTTGCATGCTGCCTGAGGTGTCGATGACGAAGACGATATATTCACTGTCCACCGGGATGCCGCCGATCACAGCGTCTTCTTTGGGGCGCTGGTAATCAGTGAGGAGTTGGCGCATCTCGACGCTTAACTCCTGCTTGGCGCTTTTTAGCTCATCCTCGATAAGGCTCTGTGCTGCGGACGCTGTGCTGGCCAGGTGGTGCTGCCCTCTGATATTGGTCAAGGCGCCCTGTAGCCGGGCCAGTTTTTCTTTCTCTTCGGAAAGTTGTTCTTGCCTGGAGATCAGCTGCCGATTGAGAATCTGGGTTTCGCCGCGGATCTCATAGAGTTCCTCCTCCAGTTGCACCACCAGGCTGGAGAGATCAACATTGGTCTGCTCGATCACACGGGGCTCGGAGATCTTCGAGATGACCAGCAACAGAATAATGGCCCCGAAGCCACAGGAGATCACGTCGAGGAAGGAGAGATTAAAGAGCTCGGTTTGACGACGACGTATTCTCATGGCCAATCCCTTGTTGGTGTGAGGAAGGAACCGTTCGTTTTAATTGCGAGCTCCCAGAACGAAACGGCAGCCATGGGGTCACCTTCCATCGGAAAGAGGATGGTGTTAATTGGTACGCCTCTTGGCAGGGTTCTGGTTGCCTGAAGAAACAGCTTCAGGCGATCGTCGCCGGATATAGTATTCTTCGAGGATCCCTTCTCGCTCTGGGTCGGCAGCCCGTCGGTAAGCAGCAGAATGTTGTCCGGGAGTGGCCTCATGCCCGCTGCTGCAGAAAAGACGTTGTGGAGGCTGGTGCCGCCTTGAGGAACGGTCTTTTTCAGTGCTGCGATCATGCGATTGATATTCTTGTTGTCAGAAGTCGCGATCCAACTTCCCTTCAGCTCTGCGACTACCGGGTCGGCTTTGGTATTGAAAGTGTAGATCTGCAGAGAACTATCTGCGGGCAAGTTGGCTGTCAGCCACTCGACGGTTCTGATGGTGCGCAGCCATTTTGGTGCGGCCCGTTTGGTCTGGTCGTCGAGATTGCGCCGGATGATAATGTTGACGATGGTTTCATCGAGCATGCTGGCAGAGGCGTCGACCAGCAGCAGAACCCTCTTACCACCCAGACGCAGACCGGTGAGGTACTGTCGGTCACCCTGGCCAATAAACTCACGGGTCTGCGCTCCCCGTGCCAGTTCAGCCTGTTGTTCTGCGCCGATCCGTTGGCTTTCTTTGTCCAGATTAAGGAGATCCGATTGCAGGGCGTTGATATGTTTTCTCGAGGCCTGACTCCTACCACTCATTGTGGCCAACTCGACCTTGGTCTGATCAATGTTGTCGATGATCTCTTTTGACAACCCCTCAGTTTGAACAATTTCTTCCTCGGTTTGAACCATGCTGTTCTGCAGGCTGACCAGGTGCTCCGTGCCAACCTTGACCTCACGTTCGAGCCGCATTACTTCACTGCGCAGATCAGTGACGATCTCCCGTCGGGTGGCAACCATGTCGCCGTTAAGCAGCATCACCAACAGAACGACAGCGCCGAAACCGCAGCACATGACGTCGAGGAACGCCAGATTGAATTGTGTTGTACTGCGCCGGTTTCTTGGCAAGGAGGCGACCTCTGATTAGGCTTTGATTCGCAGCTTGTTGATCAGGTAGCGTTGACAGTAGGCGACGGCATCGTGGATCAAGCGCTCCTGTCTGTGCTGGAGCTGGTGAATAAAGAACATCATCACGATGCTTAAGACCAGGGCGATAAAGGTGGAGTTGAAGGCGACGCCCAGATTTTGGGTCACGCCGGAGATATCGCCCTCGACGGCACGGTGGGCCTGGGAGAGGGCTGCGCCGATACCGCGCACGGTGCCGATGAAACCGACTGAGGGAATTGCCCAGGCAATATAGCGGATGGTGGAGAGTTCCGAGTCGAGCCGGTCGCCATGGCTCTCGCAGCTCTCACGTACTGCGGTGGCAGCGTCCTGAATATTGCGCGTTGCAGAGAACCTCTGTACCGCGTCCAGCAGGGCTGATGGCAGGAGAAACTCACGAGTTTCATTTGGCAGCTCCCGCAGACGGCCAATCAGCTCCCGGGTGTCTTCCGGGCCGATCGGCATATTCTCCGGCAACTGCAGGAGATCCACGTCCAACTGGCCCTGTTGGCGCCAGACCACGACCCCCTTGTAAATGAGGATCGCCAGCGCCCAGAAGAAGAGGATTAAGCACGCTTCCTGCTCAAAATCGCGGACCACGACGTAGATGTTTTGTTCCTGAACCGCATCTGGTTGCTCCAATAGTTGGGCTTGTTGCGCCACCAGGAAGGTTTCAGCCTTGGGTCGAATCAGGGAGACATAGGTGCCATGTACGATGATGAAGACCAGCAGCAGGCTGAATATCTGGTAGACCATCTCGATGGGAAAGTTTTTTCCGCGCATAAGGTATCACCTCATTCAGATATCGGTTGGAAACGGGACGATACTGTCCACGCTTATCTCTTCTGACGATTTGTAGGGACGCGGCCATGCTGGCGTTTTCTTCTCTTTCACAGTCACTTGACCGGTACTCTTCTGCACGTCAACGTCCTCAGGTTTCTTTTCGGCATCTTTGTCGGCAGCAAAGCTGATGGTTGTGGCCAGAAGCAGCGCAACGAAGATAATAAAGTTTCTCATCTTGCATACCTCGCAATCCGGAAGCCGATATCGTTGGCCGGTTCCCGGCTGTAGCGGCGGTAACTGAAGCGCAGTTCGGTAATACTCGCATCGCGCCAGCTGGAACCGCGAACCACGTGATGGGTGCCGCTTGCCGGGCCAGTCGGGTCGACCACGCCTTTGCCACCGCCGGTTGGATTGGCAGCGTAATAATCATGACACCATTCCGCAACATTACCGCTGAGGTCCTGGATGCCGATCGGATTAGCCGGGAAAGAACCGGTTGGCGCGCTCGCTGCGAAGCCATCATTGTACCCCTCGATCACAACGGACAGCAGCGGCTTGGCGGATTCGTCGGCGAAGTTCCCCGCCTTCTCTTTCGGTGGGTATTTCCCTGGCCAGGGGTAGCGGACCTGTTCCTTCTGCCCAGCCATGCGGGCGGCAAAAGCCCATTCCGCTTCGGTGGGGAGCCGATAACCGGTATTGCTGGCATCAGCGCCAACCATGCTGCCATTCCTTTCCTGATAGAAGGGCGGCAGACCGTCTTGCTTGCTGAGCCAGTTCATAAAACGTGCGGCATCATCCCAGGTGACATTGGCCACCGGGTGAGAGTCGATTTCGAGGGAGCGGTTACCTGCCAAGCCGGATGAGTGTTGCGCCTGGAATCGTTTATATTCGGCGTTGGTTACTTCCCGCGTGGAAAGATAGAAGCTGCGTTTCATGGTGACATCATGTTCGCTTTCGTTGGCGCGCCGTCCCGCTTCTTGTCTGGAAGCTCCCATCCGGAAGGGCTTGGGCGTGATCAGGACAAGCTTCTGGCCAAGAGCTGTTGTTTGGGCAGCTTCAACTTTGGCTGACATTTCATCGTTTGTGGCCGTTTGCTTGTGGCGCAGGTCGATCTCGATCCGCTGACTGTAGCCACTTTGAGGAGTCACTTTTCTGGTCACACTCTCATAGCCGTTGGCTCTCAGTTCGATGGTGTGGGGGCGGGTGGTGAGCTGGAACCGGCCGGTCGCCTGATCCTGTTTTATGCCGTCGATAGTGAGTGTCGCATCTGCCGGAGTTCCGGCGATGAAGAGCGTTCCGTATTGTGGCTCGAGTTTGACGCTGAGTGCGCGATTCTCCTCGGGGTTGAGCTTGAGCTTGCGACTTTCTGGCAGATGACCAGCCAGAGTCAAACGAAGGTCATGCTCGCTTCCCGATGGCAGGTTGATCGACAGCGGTGTTTGTCCCTTATAGGTCCCTTCGACTGTCACCGTGGCTCCGGTCGGAACGGATGTGATGGCAAGTGTCGCAGGCGCGGGTACCAACCGGTAAACGGCTGGTGCCATATCCTGTCCTGCTTCAATAACAAGTTCAACTTCAAGGGGGGCGAAGTCCTCCTTGGTGAAAACCAGTTGGCGGTTGCCTGCAATCAATTCCAGATTCAACGGGGTCTGTCCCTGATTTTCGCCGTCGACCATGAGGGTTGCGCCCACCGGTTCCGTCTGCAGTGAAACAATGGCCCACGCGGGTTCAAGCTCAGCCTGCACGCTCTGCTTTTTGCCGAAGCCTTCGACTTCGACAGTTCTTTCCTTTGGCAGGTAGCGTTCATGTTCGAAACGGAGAGAGCGGCTGCCGGCAGAGATTTCGACACCTTGCAGCGGAGTCTCTCCGACCGAAGTGCCGTCAATCAGGACGGTCACACCGACCGGGGTACTGCTCAGATCGACCAGGCCGGGCAACTTCTCCAGGGTGAAGCTGTAATGGTTGTTGCCGCTGGAGATCTGAACCTCCTCTTTAAGAGGAAGATAGCCCTGCTTCTCGGCATGCAGGGTGTAGTCGCCGGAAATCCCCAGGTAACTGTTGCCGAACTTCAGCGGTGGTGGAAAACCGGAGAGAGAGAAGCTGTCCGGGGCCGGTGTTATTGTGACAGCGAGAGGATTGGCCAGTAGCACAAAAGCTGCCCCGATCAGAAGCAGGGCAAAGAGGATGATCGCAGCTTTGCGAAATCTGCTGCCATCAGATTGGGGGGCATTCGTGACTGGCAAGGTCTGCTCATGCGAGCCGACTTTGACATTCGTTTCTTTTGCACTGTCCGGCGACTCAAGAGGCGGCTGTAACACCCTTGTTGAGGCTTTGGAAAGATGGGCCTCTACGCGCTGCCCGGAGAGATGCCAACGGATCAGGGAATCGCCGATGCGGGTCGTGTCGCCCGACTTCAGCCAGACCGAACCGGTCAAAAGTTCATCGTTGTGATAGAGGGTTCTTACTGAGGTGGCGTCTGCAGGTTGCAGAAAAAGATGGTTACGCGACTCTGCCACATAAGCGACGATGCCACCCTCGCCATCCAGACGGAGATGGGCTGTGTCATCCATACCGATGAGTAGCGGCAGGCTGGTCTCATCGAGCGTGTACACTTCATCCTTGCTGAATATTTCAATCAGGCGGTTCAAATCGGTTCCTCGCAGCGCACGGTGAATGCCATCTTGCCAGACCCTGGTCTGACTTTGAGCGTCTGCCGCACATCCCTGTAGCCGTTACGACTACCGGTGGCGATATAATCTCCTGTGCGCAAGACGAGGCTTTTCTCTTGAAAAAGTCCCAGGCGGCCGACGTGATAGACCACGACTTCAGTCAGGCCATCCGATAGAATCACCACTTCGATCTCTGCTTCAGCCTGGGCGATTAGTTTGCCAAGCTGATTGATTTGAGAGGTGAGAATTGGCCCGCGTGGGGTCATCGCCGAAGCATGGACCAAAGTCTGTCGAGCTTCGTTCAGGGGGCCATCTTCGAATAAGCGCTCAGGTTTAGCGAAGATGGCGTTGAGTCGGCTACTCAGATCGATTCGCAAGCTCATTCTTTCTTTGCAGCTGACGGCGAAAGCGGCATGTGAGTCGAGGGAGAGGGCCTCTTCACAGGCTTGCAATGCCTCAGCCCAGCTCTCTTTTTGTTCAAGTTGTTCTGCGTCCTGTCGCAGTGAGCTCAACCTGCTGGCAAGTCGGGTTCGAGCAAGCTCTTGTTTGAGATCATGGACGGTGCGATCCCCGGGCTTGATCGACTCAGCTTCCTGCAGGGCTGACCCGGATGCAGACAGCTTACCGTCGGCCATCGCTTGCAGGGCGCGACTCATGGCCTGTTGGAATTGTTTCTCAGCGATCTTTGCTCGTACTCGGTCCAGGGCTTTCTGTGCTGGTTCAAAATCAGGATCAAGGTTTGCGGCTGCAGTGAAAGCCAGTAATGCTCCCTCGGGGTCGCCGGCTTGCTCCATGGTCAATCCGTCTTGCAGGAAGCTCAGGACGGCCGGGAGTTGACCAGCCCTGCGGACACCGTTTATGGCTTTTTCGTCATCAGCCTTGATGGCAAGAGCCCGTTGAAAATGACCGGCAGCGGCATTCGGGTCACCTTGTTCGAGGGATAAAGTGCCGGCAGCAATGGCTTCTTCGAGTAGCGTGTCCCGTGTTGCAATGAGAGTATCCAGCTTGTCAATCGCGCCTTCACAGGAGCTTTTAGCCGGAAGGTACTTTTGCTCACCGAACAGGCGATCACATTCTTTGACCAGCGAAACCGCCTCCGTATAGCGATCGCCGCCCCATACTGCAATATTCACCGCCTCAGCTTCGGCTTGTTTCTGCAGCCAGACCTCCATCAAGCGGTCTATCTCTCGGACAAAATCCTCATTGGGGGTGACCTGGTCTGCTGGTGATTGTGTTACAGGTGGGTGAAACTCTTGTTGCTCAGGTTGCTTGGCAATGATCGGGCTGTCCTGCTGAAGAGGCAGAAAAATAACCAGCAAAGCAGCGATGACCAGCAACAGGCCGCAGCCGAGTACCAGTAGAGGGACGGTGCGGGACGGGGTCTTCTCTTCTCTTCCGGTTGCATCAGGAGGTGTCAGCATGGGGGGCTTCTCCCGACGCTTGTCACTCTTTTTTGTTGAGTGGGGACCTTCTGTCATAGGCTGGGTTCGCTTGGCTCTGGAGAAGGCTCAACGATAAGGTCTGTGCCGTCTCCGGTTGAATCGAATGGCAAACCAGTTTCCGCCGCATAGATATCCCGCAGCATCTCGCGCCACTTCTGGTATTGCTCCTCGGCCGATCCGGTGAGTCGGACCGTTTCGCCGACGACCTCTACGACCAGCGGTTCTGCCTCAGAGGAGAAGGATATGCTGAGTTCTTCGATGACATCTTTATGGATTCTGGTCTCTTTCCACTTCTCGAAGCCGCTGTAAATTGCAGCAGCCCCGCCGATAACCATGACCCCGGGGAGGCCCGAACCGGAGACGGTATTGCTGTTCGAACTGAGCAAAACCCCACCAACGACAGAAGCAAGACCGAGCAGTTGACGAGTCAGTGCCTGTTTCTCAACTTCCCGCATTGCCGAGATCTCTTCGTTGTAGAATTTCCGCCAGTCCGCATAGGGTTGCCAGAGGTCATTGTAATAAACCTCGTAATAATTATTGATGGTGTCGAGCAGCATATCATCACGAACCTGAACGGCGCGCACCCGTTTGAGCATGGGGTCATCATCGGCCGGTAGTCGGACTATTGAATAAACACCTTTCTTGTCGCGCGCGAGATGTCCGGCAAAAGCATCCGCAGCCATATCCTGAGCGGCCCTGAGTTCGGAGATCTGTTGGATCTTTAGAACTTCATCGCTCGATAATTGACTCCGATGTTCCAGCAGGTCGTTGGCGATGGTGTTGTAAAGATCCTGGAAGGGGTCTTTTTCTCCTACGGAGAGGCCGTGATACTCTACCAGCCGGGGTGTTTCAGAATAGGATTTTTTAAACCACTGGATGCCTCGCGCATCGAAGGCTTCGATGTCGAGTGAAAGACGTTCGCCATCAGACTGGGTGATGATTCCTTTGACCTGGATATGGGCTTCGCTTTCAACAGGGACCACCCGTACAGAGCCCCATTGTCCTGTTCTCTGCATGGTGTACTTGAGGTGGATAGGGATGTAGCGCTCTTCCGCCTTGCGAATTTCTTCAGATAGACCCAGCTCGCGAATTTGCTTGTCCGTCAACTCCTCGGAGTCAAAAACCACAATCGCCACATCGAGCAACTCGGAACTTTCGAGTTCCTCTGTTGCAATGACAGGCTTCACGCCATCTGCGACCTCGCCCCGCATCGTGGCGCAACCGGGGATTATCAGGAGGGCAGTAAACAGCAAAAATAATGGTTTTCTCACACGACCTCTCCCTACTTGCGTACACCTTTGTATTTCCAATATTCTTCCCAGAGCTTCTTTTTTAACTCCGGATCAGCTTCTTTCTCAGCCGCTTCACGCAACTGTCTGGCAACGATGTCGTCGTCTTCTGGTGGTGGTAGCTTACCACCGGGTGCGCCGTATTTCGAATGGTCTATATCAGTATTTCCATCCCCGGTACGACTCTGTGTTCCAGCCGTTTTATCAAATTGGCCTTCCTGTCCGGCGGCAGCATCGCCTTCGCTTCCCTCTCCCTGCTCGCCGGCTTCACCGCCTTCCCCGGAACCGGTTTCACCTGCACCACCCAAGACTCCATTACTTCCGGTCGCACCTGATTGGCTGGAGGAGGATTCCCGTTGGCTGGGGACTCGGGCGGCAATTTTATCCTCTTCTTTAAGAAGCATCTCGTCGAACTCACCCAGATTGGCGAGAAAATCTCCGTCGAGTTCGGCAGTTTTCTCGGCCTGGGTCTGCGCTAGGCCAGGGCCAGTAGTGTAAAAAATGTTTTCCGCTGTGGATGCCTGTGTTCTACCGGCGTTACTCGCCATCGAATCGGCAGGGCAAGTCAACCCCTCCAGTGCGCTCGCGCCACCCTGCTCAGCGAGTTCTCGGCAGTAGTTGATAATTCGGGTATTGAGGTAGGTAATGAAGTCATTGTAGTCAGTCATTTCTCTGTCTGACAAAGGCAAGCTTTCAAGTTCATGTAAAGCTGTTTGACGAGCACTGCCCAGGGCTAAGACGCTGCTGCGAAGGGAGACGATCTGAGTTTGGTCCTCAGCGTAGAGCGGTGTTGCCATGAGAATAAACACGGCTGCACAGAAGAGACTTCTGGCGAGTATTGCCAGAACTGGTGAAGAAAATTGAAGAGAGCCCTTTTCGATTGGATGCATAGGCACCTGCGTGTCTGGAGAAGTAATGGCTGGTGCGACCTTGTCGTGCAAATAGTGGCAAGACTTTGAAATCATTCTCGCGACAGATATTATAGCATCTGCTCTCAGCAAAATGAACATGCACGCGAAAAAGACTATCAGAAGGGGCCCCTCAGTTGACGGATTTGTATCGTACTTTTCTCGTACGAAAGATCTCCGCATACATTTCATCAATCATAGGCCAAGCACGATTCTTTATTTTTCTTTCGTTCTTTTTGAATTTCTACGCGGTTCTAAGCACAGCTATGGCTGAAGAATGAAAAGCAAAAAGGGCCTGCATTTTCAATGCTGGCCCTTTTTTATCTTGTGCGCCGTCAAGCGGGCAGAAACCTAACGCCTGCTGCTCTGACGAGCCATCTTTTTATCTGTCCCCTGGATTAGTCCTTTAATAAAACTGTACAGGATGATGAGCGTTGGCATCAGTTGCATGACAACAATCAGTGCGCAGAAGGCCAAGAAGACCCCGACAAGGATTCCACTGTTGTAGGTTTGGCTCGTATCTATGGCAAACGCCGGACTCGCCATAAGTGCTAACATCGACATTCCCATGAATAAGCTTCTAAATTTTTTCATGATGTCCTCCATCTCTTGAGTGGTTGCGTTATGCCTTGTAGCACCTAGGCTGCAGGCTCGTAAGTCAATTTTTCGAATGCGCATTTAACAACTTCCTGTAATTCTTTTTCATCGCTCGGACGGGTTGGCTTGAGGGCATGATAAAAAATGCCTTCGCTACGCGCCTTGCGAATCAAAGCCAACGGTAGTTCGCTGGCTACCAGGATGATGTTTAGATTGCGGTTGCACTTTTTCAGAATCGGAATCAATTCTGTTGCCATCAATTCATCGAACCGGGGACTGAGCAGGATAACCTTAGCTGTCTTTTTGAGGATTCCATAAAGGACTCCTGCCGCTGATTCGGTTACTGTCACTTGGTAACCCGCATTGGTGAACAGGTCGGCCATCTGTTTCCGGTTCATGATGTCTTCATCTGCGATAAGTAATTCTGATGTATGCATCATCATTCTCCTGCCCAAGGCCAGAGCCGTCCCCGTATTGTGGACAGGTCTCCTCTAGTTGTTCTTTGTTGCATTTTTCTCTTGGCCAGCAAACAGACCCTTTACCATCCCCACAAAGAGGATCATCGCTGGTACCAGTTGGGACACAATGATTAAGGCAAAAAATCCGATAAAGAAATAAGTCAGGATTCCTGCACCTTCACTTTGTGCGCTAGCTGCCGCATAAACGACCGAAGTACTGCTGACTATCATTGCTGCCAAAAGTTTCATGGTTTTCATAACGTCCTCCCTTTATTGCTCTCGTTTCTTTGCGACTCGTTTTAAGCTCTTGCTAAAGAGATAATGCACTGTGTGTGCCATTCTTAGAATAAATTTATTTAAATAAGTTAACGTCTTGTTATTAATGGGTTTTTCTGCGAATAGCCCGAGACCTGATGCCACATTAAATGTGTGGTAATGCATAAAAAAATATACATAACAAGCTGGGAAATTGGGCTGTTGTTGATGGCTTTGTTTCGTAAGTCTCTGGAATGGAATGGTTTTTTAGCCTAAGAGGGTCTGTATAGTGAAAGCATACAGCGCATTATCTTTTTTATCTCTAGCCGTTTGTCGGACTTTTAGTCTTGTCCATAAAAAAACCGCCGGTCAGCATGAATCTGACAGCAGCGGTCATTTGTCGCTTGTGGATTACTGCCAGTCGGCAATGATTTTATCGACTTCTTTTCGGTCGCGGGTGCGGTAGGGGCCGACAATGGCGCCACGCAGATTGGCGGGGGTAAGGAGCTCTCTCGCCGTTTGGCGTAGACCTACGGCGGTGACCTTGTCGATCCCGGCGAGGTCGTCAGAGATGGTGCGGCTGCTTCCTGTGAGCTCTCCCCAGGTATAGCGTAAGGCCATCTCATCGACCTGGTCGCGGGAGTAGTCGAGGTCGCAACGGTAGCAGTTGAGACTATGGCTCAGTTCGTCATCGTCAACTTTGATGTTGTGCAGTTCGGTAACGATCTCGAGGATTGCTGCTGTAGCCTTGTCAAGATTCTCGGCGGAGACCGCCAGATCGATAGCCAGGGTTCCGGCGTCGGCATAGAGCGCGAGAGCCGCGTCGACGGCATAAGTCAATCCCAACTCTTCACGCAGGCGCAACATCAGACGACTCATTCCCCCCCAACCGAGCAGGCGACGAATCACGCGCAGATTGACGGCATGTTCGCTGTTGCGTCCTGGCAGCAGGAAAGCCAGTTGCAGGCTAACCTGAGACCCTGCATCGCGTACCCAGCGCACCGGTCGGTCTGTACCTGAAAAATCCGTCCACGCTTTTGGAGCGGGCGCTCTATCACCTTGCCATTGACTAAAGTGCTCCTTCGCTGCAGCGACAACCTCATGATGATTGACCGGTCCAGCTACAGTCAGCACCGCATTGCGCGGCGTGTAGTAGGTGGTGTGGTGTTGTTGCAGTTGTCGCAGGGTGAGACGCTCGATTGCGGGACGGTTGCCGACAGTTGGTTGTCCCAGTGGGTGATTAGGATAGAGCAGTGAGGCAATAATATTGTCAGAATTGATCTGACGGCCGGTCTCATTGAGATCGCCCATTGCTTCTTCGAGAATCACCCGGCGCTCCATCGCCATGTCCTTAAAGAGTGGCCGTTGCATCATCGAGGCAAAGAGAGCTATTCCTGATGCGATATGGTCTGGATGGACACGGGAGTGAAAACAGGTGGTCTCGCAGTCGGTGGCGGCATTGGCTGAGCCGCCGACCGCTTCAAAGGCGCGCTCCAGGGCCAGGCCCGTGGGGAAATCTTGCGTGCCTTTAAAGAGCATATGCTCGAGAAAATGCGACACCCCGGCTTTACTAGCAGTTTCGTAGCGGCTGCCAACACCGACGTAAATCATCACTTCAGCACTGTGATGGTGTGGCATCGGTACGCTGATGACGCGTAAGCCGTTATCGAGAGTATCGCAGAGGTATTCAGTCATATAGGTAGAGACCAGTTACCAGCAGCCTGTCGGACAATCAGGGCTGAAGCGAAAATTTGAATATTTGAGGCCAGATTTTGGCTCATTTGAGAGTAATAGCCGTAGCTATTGGTCGAAAAGGAGCTGAAATATGGACCAAATAGACGAATTTGCAGCCAGTTTATTGATTGTCCGACAGGCTGCTAGTGAAAGGTTAAAAGGGAAAAGTGAAAAGCCCAATGCTTATGAGACTTTTCACCTTTCACTGTTTACTTTTTCCGGCTTGGCACTAGCGGAGCAATTTGGCAGCTTCTTTGGCATGATAGGTAATGATCAGGTCGGCGCCAGCGCGTTTCATGCCGATCAAAGTCTCCATCATCACCCGGTCGCCGTCGATCCAGCCCTTTGCCGCGGCGGCCTTGATCATCGAGTATTCGCCGGAGACATTGTAGGCGACTAGTGGCAGATTATAGCGCTCCTTGAGATCGCGCAGGATGTCGAGGTAGGCCAACGCTGGCTTGACCATGAGAAAGTCGGCGCATTCCTGAATGTCGAGCTCCGCTTCACGGAACGCCTCGATACGGTTGGCCGGATCCATCTGGTAGCTACGGCGATCGCCGAACTGCGGGGTTGAGTCGGCAGCATCGCGGAAGGGACCGTAGTAGGCGCTGGCGTATTTGACAGCGTAGCTCATCACCGGGATGTGTGAGAAGTTGTTGGCATCAAGAATCTCGCGGATCGCAGCGACGCGGCCATCCATCATGTCAGAGGGGGCGACAATGTCGGCACCGGCACGGGCATGGGAGAGGGCTTCGGCGGCGAGCAGTTTGAGCGTCTCGTCGTTGTCGACGTCACCATCCTTAATCACGCCGCAGTGGCCGTGGTCGGTGTATTCACACATGCAGACATCGGTGATCACCAGCAGTTTCGGCACCGTAGCCTTGATGGCGCGAACCGTCTCCTGAATGATGCCGTTCTCAGAGTAAGCGTCCTGACCGAGGGCATCTTTCTTCTCGGGGATGCCGAACAGGATGACAGCCGGAATGCCGAGTTCGTAGACCTCTTTGGCCTCGGCAACGATATGCTCGATTGATTGCTGGTAGATGCCGGGCATGGAGACGATTTCTTTTTTGATGTCTTTGCCGAAGGCGGAGAACATCGGGTAAATCAGGTCATCGGCATGCAAAAAGGTCTCACGGACCATGCGGCGCATAGTGTCGTTACGGCGTAGGCGGCGGGCACGGTATTCGGGAAAGAACATAAAAACTCCATTTTTAGAGATGTGTGGCGTAAAAATAATGACTAAGACCAAAGTGAAACGCAAAGACGCAATTTTTTGATTTTACCAAAAGGCAGTTCTTCTTAGTGTCTTTCCCTTTGTTCTTTGCGTCTTGAGTGAGCGCAGCGAACGGGCGTTAAAATGCTTGTGTAAAGTAACAGCCAACTCAGAGGCGTTCAAAATAATCCCTGATCGCTGCAATCAGCTCTTCAAGGGTCGAACTTGCCGGCTCAACCATGACCTTGAAGCCGAGTTTTCTTGCGGTCTCACTGGTTAAAGGGCCGATCGATGCGACCGGGATGGTTCTGGCGAGAGTCAGACCTTCAGCATCAAGCAGATCGACAAGATTCTGTACCGTTGACGATGCGGTAAAGGTCAGCAGGTCGAGTCCATCAGCAAGAGCTCCTTGTAGCTTTTCGGCGGCATCGGCCGGTGGTGCGCTGGCGTAGGCGACAGGGGCGATTACTTTGGCACCGGCTGCTGTCAATTCCGCTGAGATCAGATCGCGCGCCAAAGCCGCTTTCGGGTAGAGCAGGCGTTTACCCGCGACGCGGTCCTTAAGTAGTGCGACTACGCCTTCAGCCCGGTAATCATTCGGCACCAGGTTGGCTTCACCACCGCGGGCGGCGATGGCTTCGGCACTCTTCGGGCCGACTGCCACCATTTGCAGGTTGGCCAGGGCACAGGTGTCACATCCGCATGTTGCCAAACGATCAAAAAAAGCGTTGACAGCATTGACCGAGGTCAGGATCAGGTAATCGATCTGGTCGAGTTCGGAGATGGCCTGATCGAGCTCGGCAAAAGAAGACGGAGGAATGATCTCGATGGTCGATACCATGATTGGCTCGACGCCGATTTCAGTCAGTGCCGTAATCAGGGTTGGAGCTTGTTCCTCCGCGCGGGTGACCAGTACCCGGTGTCCTGAATGTGTTGTTTGTTCAGACGTCCTCTTTGTCAACATTGAAAGTCTCGTGCTGGTAGACCTCGTTGAGAATCCTGCCGGCGCCCATGATGAGCAGATCATCGCCGAGTGAGGCTCCTATCTTCTCTGCCTCGTGGACAGAACCGCTCTTCGTCTTCTTCAGACACTCAACACCTTCACAGTCGGAAACAAAACCGGTCAGTGTCAAAGTTTCACCTTCAATGGTGCCATGACAGGCGATTGGTACCTGGCAGCCACCTTCGAGGCGCTTGAGGAAAGCCCGCTCGGCGCGTACTGCCCAGTCGGACTCCGGGTGGTTGAAGAAATCGATCAGGGTATTAATTTCATCATCGCCAATACGACTCTCGATGCCGAGGGCGCCCTGGCCGATGGCCGGGATCGAAACATCGACCGAGAGGTATTCACCGATCTGTTTGGTGTAGCCGAGACGATGCATACCGGCGGCGGCGAGGATGATGGCATCAAGGTTCTCGTCAGTGAGTTTCTGGATGCGGGTCTGGACGTTGCCGCGAATATCAACCATCTGCAGGTCGGGTCGAATGTGCAGCAGTTGTGCTTTACGACGCAGGGCGCTGGTGCCGATGCGCGCACCCTGGGGGAGCTCTCGCCAGCTTTTCACGCCGGGACGCAGGATAACGATGTCGCGGCAGTCCTCGCGTTCGGTGATGCAACGCAAAGCAAGGCCCACGGGGAAAATGGTCGGTACGTCCTTCATGGAATGAACGGCGATATCAACCTCGCCACGTAGCATCGCTTCCTCGATCTCCTTAACAAAGAGTCCTTTGCCACCGACCATCGCCAGAGGCACATCAAGAATTTTGTCGCCCTGAGTTTTGATTTTGGTCAGGGTGACTTCCATCTCGGGATAACGTTTTTCAAGTTCGGCTTTAACCCATTCTGCTTGCCAGAGAGCCAGTGCGCTGGCGCGGGTTCCGATACGAATTTGTTGCTTGGCCATCAAAATACTCCTTGCTAACTTAGAAAATTAATTAGCCACAAAGGCACCAAGACACGATGATTCAAAAAATGGGGCTCTTCTAGAATCTGGAGAACAATTCAGCTCACCCTTCTTAACTTTTTTAAATCAGAATTTTGTTCTTTTTCCTTAGTGTCTTCGTGCCTTAGTGGCCATCCTTGGTTTTTGTCTCTTAACCTGTCACTTCAGCATCATCCAGAGGTTTGATTTCTTTATCATCATTCGCCGGGGCGGGTAGATCGAAGAGGGCACGCACGGCGTCGACGTAGTCTTCGCCGCTGATGTCATCCTGGGTGCGTTTGAGGAGAGTCGTTGGCTGGTGCAGGATCTTGTTGATGATCGCGCTGGCCATTGCTTCAATGCTCTTGCGCTGTTTGGTGGAGAGATCTTTGAGGTTGCCAAAGGTTTTATCCAGCTCCTGTTGACGAATCTCTTCCAGCTTCTGGCGCAGGGCGATGATGGTCGGTTTGACCTCAAGATTGGCCAGCCACTGGTGAAATTGACCGATCTCCTGCTCGACGATAGCTTCAGCCTTACCAGCCTCTTTCTGGCGCTCCTTGAGGTTGGCCTGAACCACACCCTGGAGATCGTCGACATCGTAGAGATATGCGTTGTCCAGCTTGTTGACTTTCGGGTCGATATCGCGTGGCACGGCGATGTCGATCAAAAACATCGGCCGATTCTTGCGGCGCTTGAGAACTTCTTCCATCTGCCGCTGGCCGAGGATGAAGTTCGGGGCGCCAGTGGAGGTCATGACAATATCGACTTCGGCAAGGTGATCGACAAAATTTTCGAAGGGGATCGCTTTGCCGGCGAATTCGGCCGCCAACTTTTCGGCCCGCTCGAAGGTCCGGTTGGTGACCAGAACTTTGGCGACGCCGTTCGCGACGAAATGGCGGGCTGCCAGTTCGCACATTTCACCGGCGCCGATGATCATGACGGACTTGTTATCGAGTCGATCGAAAATTTTGCGTGCCATTTCTACCGCGGCAAAAGAAACCGAGACAGCATTACTGGCAATGGCAGTTTCGGTGCGCACCCGTTTGGCAACCGAAAAAGCTTTGTGCAGAAAACGGTTGAGGATCAGTCCTGCGGTCTTGAACTCGGCGGCATAGCCGTAGGCAGTTTTGATCTGGCCGAGGATCTGCGGTTCGCCGAGGACCATCGAATCGAGGCTTGAGGCGACGCGGAAGAGGTGGCGGATAGCCTCTTCACCTTGGTATTCGTAGAGGTTGTCGTTGATCTCTTCAGGAGAAACTTCGTGATATTCAGCCAGAAAAAGGCGTAGCTCAGAGACGACTGCTTCCGGATCCTTGGTGACTGCACAGAGTTCGACCCGGTTGCAGGTCGAAACAATCAGAGCCTCGGCTACTGACGGCAACTTAAGCATCTGCCGTAGCGGTTGCTCCATGGCTGTTGGCGCAAAAGCGAGTTTTTCGCGAATCTCAACCGGCGCTGTTTTGTGACTCAGCCCGACTATAACAATATGCATGGCGTGCTCCTCTCCTCTGTCCGGTTACTGCCCCGTAAAGTTACGGAAGCTATGTTCCCCGGAGAGGAACAGGTTAACGCCAAAGAATGTGAAGAGCAGAAAGCAGAAGCCGATGATGGCAAAGATCGCCGCGCGGCGTCCGCGCCAGCCGATCGTGAGCCGACCATGCAGAAGAGCGGCATAGAGAAACCAGGTGATTAAAGCCCAGGTTTCCTTGGGATCCCAGCGCCAGTAGCCGCCCCAGGCCGAATTGGCCCAGATGGCACCGGAGATGATGCCCATGGTCATCAATGGGAAACCAAAGGTCAAGCACTTGTAATTCATACTGTCGAGGGTGTCGAGGGATGGCAGACGATAGAAAAGTCCGGAAAACTTCTTGCTCTTGAGCATGCGCTCTTGCAGCAGGTACATGATGCCAGCCGCCGCCGCGATGGCAAAGACCGCATGACCGAGGAAGGCCAGAGTGACATGCACCGGGAACCACCAGCTATCGAGCATCGGGTTGAGTGCCGGGGCCTGCGCGGATGTTGAAGTACCGATAATCATCAGGACCAGCGCCAGAGGCGTGATAAAGGCACCAAGCATGACGGTTCGATAGCGCAGGTAAAAGAGCAGGTAAGTGCCAATCAGCGCCCAGGCGAAAAACGATAAGGATTCATGAAGGCTGGCAACTGGCATCGCGCCGGTGCTGAACCAGCGAACGGCCAGGGTGATGCAGTGCAGGATAAAGCCGGCAATCAACAGGTAGACGGCGTTCTGACGGAAGTCGTCTTTGCGTGCAATCACACCGACCAGATAGAGAATGGTGGTTACAAAATAGACCAGCAGGGTGATTTTAAACAGCAGGAGATTGGTCGTCATGGTGAAACATCTCGTTGAGCAGCCCTGAATTCTCAAACGCGCTCATCTCGCCAAGAGTCCGGGTCAGCAAAGTGTTGACTAAAGTCGTATGGCCAGCAGTAACATGTTCCGCCAGACCCGCTTCCAAGTTCTTATCTAAAACCCTTTGAGAATACGTTTTTTCACACTTATCTGTCAATTCTCTTGTCCGCAATCGACATTGCCAATGCCGATTGCGGACATTTTTCTAGGTCAAAGATAATCGGACAGTTATTCACGGTAGTGTTAAATGCCGAAAAGCTCGCCCTCAACCAGGGTGCAGAGGAGGTTGCCGATAAAAAGAGTGCTTTCCAGTAGGCGGGGCAAAGAGTCGCTGGGTAGAGACAAGCAGATGTCAGTCCGGGTGTCGGCTAGCTCTGCCTGCTCACTGGCAATCAAGATGGCGCGGCAGCCCAGTTGCCTGGCTGTGTCGAGAGCTTCGCGGTCTGTCGGAGTAAGGTTAGTGCCAGCGAATACCAGGACAGTGTCCTGATCGGTAGCCAGAGCGCGTAACTGGCGGCTGAAGAGTTGACTGCCCTGCTCGTCGCTTGCCAGGAAAGTTGCCAGGCCTGCGTCGTTGGTCAGAGCAATCGCAGGCAGAGCCGGGCGTTCCAGAGTCTGTCGGTGGAGAAATGTCTGCCCAACCAGGCCAGCAATCGCGCCGAAAGGACCGCTACCAATCAGAAAAAGTCGACCGCCTTGATGAAAGGTTGTCACCAGGTGCTCTGCCAGACTGTTTAATAGTGGCTTTTGGGTGAGCATGAAGGGGTCTAGTAAGGAGATCTGTTGCGCAACCGCTACACTGATTTTATCCTGAGTCATGCTTTCCTCGTTAGATGATTTGGGCTCATCTTAGGTGGCAAGGTTGGAACTGTCAAGAGTTGGTGCTTTTCCTGAGCTTTGGATGGATAATTCCTTGATTTTTTATGTGGGTGGATTATTATGAAACTCGAATGTTTGCTGAAGATCCAATTCAAAGGAGAGTGTCTTATGGCTAATGATAAAGTCGTCCAGGTGACGGATGTTTCTTTTGAGAGTGAAGTTAACCAATCCTCAGTTCCCGTGCTTGTCGATTTTTGGGCGACGTGGTGTGCGCCGTGCAAGGCGATCGGCCCACTTATAGACCAGTTGGCAGACGAGTTTGACGGTCAGGTCAAAATCTGCAAATTGAATGTTGATGAGAACCCCGCCACTCCGAGCCAGTTTGGCGTCCGCGGTATTCCGACTCTGATTCTTTTCAAGGACGGTAAAGTTTTTGATCAGGTCGTTGGTGCAGTACCGAAGAGCCAATTGGAAGGTTTGTTGAAGAAGGCGCTGTAAGATACGCTTTCTTTGCGTCGAAAACAGAAAAAGGCTTGGCTCTTTGCCGGGCCTTTTTCTGTTTAATACTTAAAGCCAGAGATTTATCTTACACGTCACTTGCTTCTTCAGCTTTGCGCAGATGACGAAAAATCTCCCGGGCCGCCCTCTTGTCGCTATGGTCTTGAACCGAACCGGCCAGTCGAGCGAGTTTGCCGAGGTCGAGTTGTGGGTAGGTGGTGCGGACTTCTGCTAATGCTGCCTCGCAGCTTTCCTTGGCACAGAGTCTATCGCGCAGCTCTTCCAGATGATGGAAAGCCAGCACTTCCTGACGTTGGATGACAGCTTGTCCGTTGAGTGCGATTTCGATGGCTTCGCGCTCTTCATCATGACCACGCAGTACTCCTGCCAGATGTTTGATCTGACGTTTACGAGAGCTGCCACCGCGGGTGTTGCGGGCCAGCTGAATCTCTTTGGTAATGTCCGGGTCTTTCGGCAGCTTGGCGAGTTCCGCATCGGAAAGCCCTGCCAATCGTTGAGCCAACTCTTCCACGGCCTGCGCTGCGCGTTTTTTGATGCTGCGACCGCGACCCAGGGTGCGGTATTCTTCTTCATTATTTTGCATCAGAATTGCTTTCGGCTGTCGAGCATTATGGTGACCGGGCCGTCATTGATCAAAGCCACTTGCATGTTGGCTCTGAAGACTCCGGTGGCGACTGTGATCCCCTGATTGCGCAGGGCATCGACATATTCTTCGTAAAGGGTGTCAGCGAGTTCTGGTGGAGCGGCGTCGGTAAAGCCAGGTCGACGTCCCTTGCGGCAATCGCCGAGCAGGGTGAACTGGGAAACCACCAGAATGCCGCCGTCAATATCTTCGACCGAACGATTCATCTTGCCATCGTCATCTTCAAAAATGCGCAGCCCGGCCGTTTTGTCGGCGAGGTAAAAGGCATCCTTCGCGGTGTCGCCTTGTGCTACACCGAGTAGTACCATCAGACCCTGGCCGATGGCACCGACTGGCTCTCCCGCAATATTGACAGAGGCCTTGCTGACTCGTTGGATGACTGCTCTCATGATGCTGTTCCTGCGGCCAGTTCCCGTAGTAGTGCCAGGTTGATAAGGTCCATCTCGTCCTGCTCCCCTTTGGGAGTTTCCAGAACCATGGGAATCTGAAAGAAACGCTGGTCCTGCATCAGGCAGGCAAAGCCGGTGCGACCGATAGTGCCTTGACCGATGTGAGCGTGGCGATCAACGTAGCTGGCACACGGTTTCAGCGAGTCGTTTAAGTGGAAAGCTTTGATCTGATCAAGCCCTACTAAGCGGTCGAATTCGGTCATGACGCGTGCGTAGCTCTCAGCAGTGGAGAGGTCGTGTCCGGCGGCATGAGCATGGCAAGTGTCGAAACAGATACCGAACCGTTTTTCGTCAAACCCTTCCAGCAGTGCAGCAAAATGGGCAAAGTCGCCACCGAGGTAGCTGCCCTGTCCGGCAGTGTTTTCCATCAGCAGGCGAACTTCTGGTGGCGTGTCTGGCAGCAGTTCGCGAAAGGCTGTGCGGATGCGCTGCAGTCCGGTTTCTACACCGCTTCCCAGATGTGCGCCTGGATGCATGACCAGATCGGTGACACCGAGCTGCGCGCAGCGCATCAGTTCGTCGCGCAGAGCAGCTTTAGACTTTTCCCAGACATCATCTTTCGGGGAGGCCAGATTGATCAGGTAGGCATCGTGCGCCATGACCGGGCCGATGCCGCTCTGCTTCCAGGCCTGACGAAACGCTGAAGCCTCTTCAGCTGAAATCGGCTTGACCTGCCAGCGATTGGCGTTTTTGGTGAAAATCTGCAAGGCCGTACAGCCACTCTCGATGCCGCGCGCAAAGGCATTGTCGAGGCCTCCGGCTACGGAGACATGTGCACCCAGTAAGCGTTTCATGACGCTTCTGCCCAGAAGCTCAAACCGACGTCAACCTGTCGAGCATTATCAAGATGGACGTCGACAAAGTCAGGTGTCTTTCCTTCGCCAACCAGAATGGTGCCCATGCCGAGCTTCTTGGCCGTCTGCAGGTTGTCACGTGAATCTTCGATCATGATGCAGCGCTCTGCCACCGTGTCCAATTCGGCAAGCACTGCGTGGTAAGGCTCTGGATAAGGCTTTGGCTGGTAAGCGGCGATGCGGATATCGTAGACCTTCTCAAACATGTCTTCGATGCCCAGCGCCGAAAGCACCCGTGCCGCATGACAGGTTGAACCATTCGTGAAGACAGCTTTACGTTGTGGCAAGTTTTCCAGAACCTTGCGTAGAACCAGGTCGGGAGTGAGTCGCGAGGGGACATCGATATCGTGGACGTAAAGCAGGTAATCCTCAGGATCGACAGCGTGATGGCGGATCAGACCCTGTAAGGTGACGCCGTACAGCCGCCAATAGTCGCGTCGCAAGACATCAACCTGGGGTGCCGGGATACCGACAATCTCAGTCATGTAGCGGTTGATGCGGACATCGATAAGATTGAAAAGCTGTTTTTCTGCAGAGTAGAGCGTGTTGTCGAGATCGAAGATGAGGACATCCATGAATAGTTTCCACTGTTAATAAGTGACAAGAATAAATGCGTAACGCAAAGTAGTGAAGGCATGCGGTCTGCTGCTGTTGCCAGCGTCCAACGTTGTCACTTAACTTCCCGCTGGCAACAGCAGCAGCCCACATGCTTTGCGTATAGTTACATTTTTGTTTTAAGCCCAAAATGGAGAGAGGTTTTTTGCGTCTTTGTTCTCTCTTTGTGTCTTGAGTGAGCGCAGCGAACGGGCGTTAAAGGTTGAGGTTTGGTCGATCAATGTCTCAGCGGGGAATATATTCCCCACTAAAAACTTCCACCGCCGGGCCAGTCATAAATACGGCGTTCTTACCATCCCACTCCATTTCCAGATCGCCACCGGTCAGATGGTTGAGAAGCTTGCCTTCGGTCCGACCGGTCAGCACGCCAGCAACTGTGACCGCCGAGGAGCCTGTGCCGCAGGCCAGGGTTTCACCAGCACCGCGCTCCCAGGTGCGCTGGCGGACTTCGTTTGGCGAAATGACTTCGACAAACTCGACGTTGATACGGCGTGGAAAGAGCTCGTGGTTTTCAATCGCATAGCCGTAGCGCTTGACGGGAAAGTCGACGACGTCATCGACAAAGATGACACAGTGTGGGTTGCCCATGGAAACGCAGGTGATCTGGAAGGTGCGGTCGAGCACTTCAAGGTCCATATTAATCACTTGCTCATCGGCAGCCCCGGTCATTGGCAGATCGGCGCGCGTCAATCGTGGCCGGCCCATATTGACCCTGACCTTGTCGATATGTTCCCGCGCATTGGGGTACATCGTTAGTGGCAGCACGCCCGCACCGGTTTCGATGGTAATCTCGGTGCGATCCACCAGGCCGTGGTCAAAGGCATATTTGGCAACGCAGCGCACACCGTTACCGCACATCTCGCCTTCACTGCCGTCGGCGTTGAACATGCGCATTTTTACATCGGCTACTTTTGACGGCTCAATCAGGATCAACCCATCACCACCGATACCAAAATTCCGGTCACTGACTTCACGCGCCAAATTCTCCGGATCGTCGATTGTTTGCCTGAAACAGTCGACATAGATGTAATCATTGCCTGCTCCATGCATTTTGACAAATTTCATGGTCGTCCTCATGGTGGGGTTCTACCGCTCGGAGACAGTTGGACTTGATTAAGTCCAACTGTCTCCTAGACAGCTACGAACAATCATTATAGGTGGAAAGGTTTCTTGCCACAACCGCCGATTGCCGATCCGCTCTGCTCTGCTATGCTTATCATTAAAATATAAGCAATGGAGGAATCAATGCCACATCTTCAGTTTGAACTCAATTTTACCCCGAAACGAGAAGAGAAAGCCGCTCTCGCCGATGCCGTTAGAGATCATTTTGCTTCGATCATGAGCACTGGTACGGATCATATCGGTATTACTTTTCGCTGTTATCAACATGATGACCTGGTCTTTGGTCGCGCTGGGGCCGACGGCCAGATTGCGTTCCTCAATGCGGACATTCGATTGGGACGCACCGCGGACCAGAAACGTTGTCTGGCATTGGCGATCATGGAAGAAGTTGGGGTGCGCTGGGGGTTGCCAAAAGAGCATATCTATATCATCTATACCGAGCATGATGGCCCGGATTTCCAGTTGAGTGATCGGGTGTTGCCTTCGTGGCAGACGGGGGAGGATCCGCTGAACGACTAGCAGCCTGTCTAATTTTTCCTGGCAGATCTTCTAATCCTGTCAGGGCTTGCCATAGGTGGAGTGCGAGGCGATAATGACGCGAGACAGTCTTTCTGTGGACTGTAAATGGCTAAGGTTAACTAAGGAGATTCTTATATGGCGTTCAACCTGAAAACCAAAGTTTGGCAGACCGGCTCTCTCGACTGGTGGGCGATGCTTGGTAATGAAGATGTTTATCTTGGTACTCGCGAATTCCCACTTCCTCCTGAAGAGGGAGACGAGTGGCATGTCAAAGAAACCGGAGATCTTTTCAAGATCGTTGACGGTGAGATTCGCAAGATGGGTAATAAGCCTTTCCCGGTTGAGCCGTGGCTGGCATGATTCCGGAAATCATTCAAATCCCGGTTGCCGGAGCTGATAATTTCTCCTATCTGGTGATATGCCCGCAAACCGGCAAGGCCCTCGGTGTCGACCCTGGCATCTCGCCGGAGAGCCTGTTAAGCGTTGTTCGAGATCGCGAGCTGACACTGGAAGTGTTGGCCAATACGCATGGGCATGGTGATCACATTGCTGGCAATGGTGAAGTCCTCAAGGTGACCGGAGCGAAGCTTGCAGCCAGTCTTGTTGACGTTCCGGGAGCGGAGATCGCCTTGAGCGAGGGCAGTCAGTTGCAGATTGGTTCAATCACGATTGACGTTCTGCATACGCCTGGACATACCCCCGGAGGTTTGGTTTTTAATCCCCCTGGCGCACTGATTACTGGTGACATACTTTTTGTGACGCGGTGTGGACGAGCTGATTTCCCCGGTAGTGATCCGGAAGCTATGTACCATAGCTTGTTGCGTTTGGCTGCTTATCCGCCTGAGACAAAAGTCTTCCCGGGGCATGACTATGGCCCGAAGCCACAATCCACGATCGGATTTGAGCGCGAGCATAACGAGTACATGAAATGCCCTGACCTGGCGAGCTTTCTCAAATTGCGTATGGGTTGAAGACGGGCCCTTACTCCCACCCGCCGCCAAATGCTTTGTAAAGTCGCACGAGATTGGCAGTTACGGCACCGTTGCTCTGGACACGTTGGTCCTGCAAGAGCAGGAGTGCACGTTGGGCGTCAAGGACGTTGTTGTAATTCACCAAGCCTGCCTGGTATCGGTCTTTCGCCAGCAGTTCTGCACGTTCGGCAGCGTTTGAGGCCCTGCCAATCGCTTCCCGTTTAAGTTGTTCTTTTGCGTAGCTGACTAAAGCATTTTCAACCTCTTCCTGAGCCCGGAGCAGGGTCGCTTCGTAGTTGACCAGCGCCTGTTCTTGTCGTGCATTATGTACCTGGATATTCTGACGGATAGCACCACCGTCAAAAATTCTCCAATTAGCACTCGGGCCAACACCCCAGACCCGACTGGACGATTGGAATAAATCTCCAGCAGAGATTGATTCAATGCCGAGAGTACCGAACAGGTGAAATTTAGGATAGAGATCTGCCGTTGCTACGCCGATGCGCGCGGTCTGGGCCGCGAGGTCGCGTTCGGCTTGGCGGATATCCGGCCGGTGACGTAGAGTCTCTGCCGGGATCCCAACCACCAGAGTTGTCGGCAACTCAGGTACCGGCATCCTCTCGGCAAGTTCCTCGTGAAGAGTGCCGGGAGATTCTCCCAGCAACACCGCCAGACGATTCTTCGTAGCGTCCAGTCCTGCCTCCAGAGTCGGGATTGTGGCTCTGGCACTTTCCAGAATACGTATCGATTCCTGCACAGACAGTTCGGATATAAGTCCGGCCTGATGACGGGATAAATTTATGTCATAGCTCTCTCGCAGCGCCTCAATGTTGGCTTCGGTGGTTTGCAGCCGGGCTTGATAGGTCCGCACTTCTGCATAGTTCAGGGCCACTTCGGCCAGCAGGCTTACCAGAACACCGTTCAGGTTTTCCTGAGTCGCTTCAAGATTTGCCTGGGCGGCTTCCACTGAGCGCCGCACGCCACCGAAAATATCCACTTCCCAGCCAGCGTCAAATCCGGCAGCATATTGATCCAGCTCATTCCCCGTTCCGCCGCTTTCACTGCTACGAGATTTGCTCATAGCTGCACCTGCATTCAGGGTTGGAAAAAGTTCGGCATGACTGATGCCGCGCATGGCTCGAGCTTCATGAACTCTTGCCTGGGCCTCTTTCAGCTCCAGATTCCCCTTGACGGCTCGTTCCTCGAGCTTTGAGAGCTGCGGGTCTTGCAATACATCCCACCAGCGAGCCAATGTTGTCGGATTTATCGGACCAGCCGTGAGACCTCCCTGGAGTTCGGTGTGCCATGCCTCTGGTGCTACGAGCTCGACCGGTTGGTAGTCAGGACCCACGGTCATACATCCAGCTAACATTAATGTGACAACGAGCAATTGAAGCCTGGACCAGAAGCCAGCACCTCGTTGTATCCTGAGCTTTTGATTCATTGATTTATTCATGATTTCTCTTTGCCTGTCTTCGGGAGCGCCATGCACTGCCTTTTTCGCGAGCCGACTGAAAGATATAATAGAGGACCGGAATCAGAAATATTCCAAACAGGGTGGTGCTGAGCATGCCGCTGAAAACCGTGATGCCGATCGCTTGACGACTGCCCGCGCCAGCACCGGTGGCGATGACCATCGGCACCAGACCGAAGATAAAGGTGAATGATGTCATCAGTACCGGGCGAAAACGAATCCGGCCGCCATCTACTGCTGCATCGGCGATGGAAAGTCCGTCCTCACGCCTTGACTGGGCAAACTCAACGATCAGAATCGCGTTCTTACTTGCCAGACCGACCAGCAGTACCAGACCGATCTGCGCGTAGATACTGAGACTCCCACCCGTCAACCAGAGACCAGCCAGTGCCCCCAGGGTTGCTACCGGAACCGAGATGATGATTGATAAGGGAATGTTCCAGCTTTCGTACTGGCCGACCAGAAAGAGGTAGGCAAAAAGCAACGCCAGCGCGAAGAGGATCACCACCTGACCACTGCTCTTGCGCTCCTGATAGGACATGCCAGACCAGTCGAAACTATACCCTTCCGGGAGAGTTTCGGTCGCAATCCGTTCCATCGCCGCCATCGCCTCGCCGGAACTGTAGCCTGCTGCCGCTCCGCCATTCACCTTGATACTGTTGAGTTGGTTGTAACGATCGACAGTTTGCGGCCCTAACTCGGTCGACAGGGTCAACAGACTGGTCATCGGCACCATCTTCCCTGCGCTGCTACGTACATAGAGTCGGCTGATGTCATCAATCGAATCGCGTTGCTCGGTGGCGGCCTGAATCTTGACTTGATAACCACGGTTTGCCAGGTTGAAGTCATTGACATAGCGTCCACCAAGCTGGGCTTGTAAAGTCGAGAAGATAGCACTGACGGGAACTTTGAGGGTCTCAGCCCGATCGCGGTCAATATTCAAGGCAATTTGCGGATTGTTTGCGGTATAGGTGCTGAATACTCGGCTCAACGCCGGATCCTGATTCGCGGCGACGACCAGCGCCTGTGCTGCAGCGACAAACTCTTGTGGAGATTTTTGGGTCAACGATTGTAATTGGAAGTCGAAGCCGCCGGTTCGACCCAGGCCGCGAATCGGTGGCGGGGTAAAGGCCAGAATGTTGGCCGATGAAATCGCCGCCAGTTTTTGTTGGGCCTTTTTCAAGATGGCATCGACATGCAGGGCGGCGCCGGGCCGTTCATTCCAGGGGGCCAGAATCACCAGACCGAAACCGACATTGTCACCGCGGCCACTGAGCAGACTGAAGCCGCTAACCCCGAGAACGCTGCTGACCCCTTCGATCTGGCGCAACTCTGCAGTCACTTGTTGCATCACCAGATCGGTGCGGCTCATGGCGGCCGCTTCAGGAAGTTGCAGGTTTAGGTAGATGAGACCCTGATCCTCTTGCGGCAAGAAACTGGTTGGACGGTTGTTAAAGAGAAAATAGCTGGTTCCCATAACGAGTGCGAGTGCCAGTAAAGCGACAAATTTCCAGCGGATCAACCAGGCGGAACCGGCGACATAACCCTTGCGTGATTTATTTAATGCCTTGTTGAACCAGACTAGCGGCCAGAATCGGGCAGGGCTCGGCGACCTCAACATAACGGCGCAGAGAGCCGGACTCAGCGTCAGGGCGCAGATTGCCGAAATGACCACAGCGGTACAGATGGTGACGGCAAATTGTTTGTAGAGCTGGCCGGTAATGCCGGGAAGAAAGGCGACCGGGATAAAGACTGCGAGCAGCACCAGGGCGGTGGTGATGATCGGGCCGGTGACCTGCCCCATCGCTCTGATCGCCGCATCTTTGGGGCTGAGCCCTTCATCGTGCATGACGCGGTAAACGTTCTCGACCACGACGATAGCATCATCGACCACCAGTCCGATCGACATGATCAGGGCAAAGAGGGAGATGGTGTTGGCGTTATAGCCGAGGGCCAGCAGCACCGCAAAGGTACCGATCAAAGAGACCGGAATCGTCACCGTCGGTATCAGGGTTGAACGCCAATCCTGCAGGAAAACAAAGGTTACACCGACCACCAGTAGAAAGGTCAAAAACAGGGTCCAGATCATTTCATGAATCGCTGAGGCGATATATTTGGTCGAGTCGTAGATGGTCTGATACTCGACGCCACTCGGCTGACTCTTGGCGAGCTTCACCAACTCAGCATTAACGGCCTGCATCGTCGCCAGCGCGTTGGCGGTCGGTGAACCATAAATGGCCAGAGTGACCGCTGATCCACCATTGAGAATCGCTCGGGTGCTGTAGGATTTTGCTCCCAGTTCAACCCTGGCGACATCCTTAATCCGCACCATCCCGCCCTGTGCATTCGAGCGCAGGACAATATCTTCAAACTCTTCGACGCTCTGTAACCGCCCCTGGGCGGTCAGAGTGTACTGCAACTGTTGCCCGGTATTGACCGGCTCGGCGCCAATGGAACCAACTGCAGCCTGAATATTCTGCTGACGGATGGCGCTGATCAAATCATCGGCCGTCATGCCTAGAGCAGTCATGCGTGCAGGGTCCATCCAGATGCGCATGCTGTATTCCAGCTCGCCGAAGATATTGATATCGCTGACGCCATTCAGGCGTACCACGGCATCTTTAATGGAACTGCTGACGTAGTTGCTCAAAAACAGCTTGTCCCGCGTTTCGTCCGGCGAGAAGAAGCTGATCGCGCCGAGCATGTCCGCCGACCCCTTGCGCACGGTGACCCCTTGATCGACCACTTCCTGCGGCAGCTTGGCGATAGCTGCCTGCACCCGATTCTGCAGATTGACTTGGGCGATATCAGTATCAGTGCCGACCTCAAAAGTGACGCTGAGGCTGTATTGGCCACTATTTGAAGAGGAAGAAGACATGTACAACATGTTCTCAACGCCATTAACTTCGGCCTCAATCGTTGAGGCTACGCTGTTTGCCAGAACCTCGGCGTTGGCGCCGGGATATGTGGCAGAGACCCGAATCTCTGGTGGGGTGATCTTGGGATATTGGGCCACCGGAATGTTCAACATGGCGATCAGACCAGCCAGAGTGATAAACACCGACACCACTACGGCCAGACGTGGCCGATCAATAAAAATGCGCGAGATCATGGTTTAG
Source organism: Deltaproteobacteria bacterium (assembly GCA_024636155.1). GTDB lineage: Bacteria > Desulfobacterota > Desulfuromonadia > Desulfuromonadales > BM103 > M0040. The sequence goes on along the minus strand of JAGXHM010000135.1, from coordinate 51,563 downwards.
TTTCCTTGCGCTGCGTCGGCAGTGGTGGTCTCGACAGTTTGCCCGGGGTGAACTTTTTGCACGCCCTGCACAATGATCGTTTCACCTGCACTCAGACCTGATTCAATTGTCCACAACATGCCGCTTATGACTCCGGTGCTGATGCGGCGCTGCTCCACTTGATTTTGTGCATCGACCAACAGTACGTAACGGCCGTCACGATCTTCCAGAACGGCTGATTGTGGTATCACTGGCATCTTTTTAGCCTGGTTGTGGCTAAGCAAAACGGTCACATATTGTCCCGGCAGCAGCAGTCCGTCAGGGTTGTCAAAGACCAGTCGCACGCTGATCGTACCAGTGCTTGCATCGACCACATTATCGACAAAGTCCAGCTGTCCGGTGAGTTTGAGGATCTCTCCTCCCGGTAGCCTGATCTGTGCACGTAGCAAGTTTTTGTCCCTGCTGGAGGCGGCGTCTGCCTGGGCCAGGTTGATCGCTGCAAGGTCATTTTCACTGACCGAGTACTGGATGCGAATCGGATCCGTTTGCACGATTCTGGCCAGCGTTCCTGAAGTTGGTCCACAGAGATTGCCGACGGTGAGTGAGGTCGCGCCGATGCGGCCACGGATCGGTGCCAGAATCCTGGTGTAGCTGAGATCGAGTTCAGCCAGAGCCATGGTTGCCTGGGCTTCCGCGTACACTGCACTGGCTTCTAACTCGGCCGCTTCGGCCGATTCGATGTCGGTCGCGGAAACGCCGCCGGTGCGGACAGCCTGGATTCGTTTCAGATAATTACTCGCCTGGGTCAGAGTGGCCCGGGCTTTGGTTGCACGGGCTTTAGCGACAGCCACCCTGGCTTGATAAGGGGCTTGTTCGATGACATAAAGAGTATCGCCAGCACGAACTTTGCTCCCCTCCTTAAAGTTGACCTGTTGCAGAAAACCACCAACCCGCGCCTGCAGGTCGACACTTTGAATTGCCTCCACGTGGCCCACGTATTCCGTTGCCGGGTTCACATCCTGCTCGACAACAGTGGCAATGGTGACCAGTGGAGGCGGGCCTGCATTCTTGTCTGGTGCCGCGGTAGCTTCCACGGTCAGGGCTAAGGTGGCCAGCAGGGTGACCAGGAGCATCAAACCACTAAGGGTTAATCCAGACTTAACCAGCCCTGGAACACTTTGGTGCGGGTTTGATTGAGCCTCTGACGTGCCAGGTTTTCGTTTCATTGTTTCAAGACTCCATATACTTTTAAATGTCAATATCAACAACGGGATTGCGGACTAAAACCTTATTTCTTAATAGCATCCCAGCATCCTTCGGCCAGGCTTTTGATCAGTATGTCATCCAGCGTTACCAGTCCGGAGATTGCATCACGGAGTAAGAAAGTCACGGGACCGAACGCCAGAGCATGTAGCGTATGTGTCGACAAGGGTTTGATGCTCTCCCTTGCCGTGCCGGAAAAGAAATGCCCAAAAGCACTCTGGCGGCCCGAAGGCGCCGAAGTAAGCAACTTCTCGCGTTTTATCTCAATTCCAAACGGAGAGTTATAGTACTGCTCCAGGAATTTGAACTCGTGGGGATGCGCTTGCAGATAATGGGTGAGATTGGTAATGAGCCTCACAAATTGCTGTTGCGTGGAAATCGCCGGGGCAACTTCTCTGATCAGAGCCTTTTGCAGGGCGATATCAACCTCGGTGTGTAACGCGTGGATCAGTTCATCTTTATCTTTAAAATAGCGGTAAATGCTGCCAACCGCGACATTGGCTTGTTTGGCCAGTTGAGCCATCGGCGCATTATGGAAACCGTGCTCGGCAAATAGCTCTAGAGCGGCTTTCAATATGTCGTTACGCTTTTTGGGGCTCGCTGATGTCATGCATTTTCTCCGAAATGAACGTTCATTCAGAAAGGTAGCGTTTCTCTTTGCCCATGTCAAGGGGGTTAAAATGGCTTGCAACTAACGTATACGCACGCTTAGAAGGGCTGACCATCTGATGAATCCAACAAAAAACAGCCCCGCCATTACCCTGATGGGTAGGCGAGGCTGAAAGTATGCTCAGGATGAATTCGGTTATGCTTAAAAGGCGAACTCCGGGCCTTTCCCCGGCTTGTTATTGGAGTCGCTTTTGCTGCCTGGTGCCGGGTCATCGGCTGGTATGGTCTCGCTGTCAGCACCAAAAGGTTGGTCGATGTTGATATCCAGATTGTCGTCGTCGAGTGAGATGTCTTTCGAATCCTTGCCAACGGGTTCTTCTTCGTCGAGGAAGTCGAAGCCGAAGTCTACGGAACCATCAGCAGGTGTCTCCTCTTCTTCGTAGCTGTCGTCTATGACGGGGTCCCGCTTTATCGTTGTTGCTGTTTGCCCTGGGGAGAAGAAGCCATGTAAGTTGAATTTCTCTTTGTGTGCGACAAGGTCATGGCTACACTTTTTACAGCTGTCCAGGTGATCAAAGCTGTGATATCCGCATTTTGGACACTTCATAGGTTCTCCTTGTACTGATTTGAATGGCTGCTGACAGGGGGACACTGCCAATCACCATAAAGATACTGCAAGATGGGGGTCGCTGCCAAGCCTGCTGTTTCGGTGCGAAGAATTCGCGGGCCTAAATGGACAGCCTGAAAGCCTGCTGCAGTTATGAGTGTGATTTCGGTTGCCGAGAAACCGCCTTCCGGGCCGATGAGCAAAGTTACTCCTGCAGGGGCTTGTTCCGGAAGAACTGCTGCGAGGGCAACAGAGCCAGCTTCCCACAGAACCAGCTTGAGATGACCGGAAGGTTCATTGAGCGCTGTTGCCAGCTTTTGTAGCGGTTTTACCTCAGGAAGAAAGCTGCGACGGCTCTGGCGGGCTGCTTCACTGACAATTCTTTGCCAGCGTTGCTCGCGCTTACTCAGCCGTGTTGCGTTCAGGTTAGGAATCGCATATTCCGTCTCTAGCGGTTGAAAACAGCTGACGCCCAATTCAGTTCCCTTTTGCAGAACCAGGTCAAACTTGTCGCCTTTTGGTAATGCTTGAAACAGGGTGATTGGCAGGGTTACGTAGGTGTCCTGCCAGCGGCGTATCACCCGAGTCGTCGCCTGTTCTGATTGCAGTTGTTCAAGCTGGACCTCGCAGCAGTGACCAAAGCCATCAAGCAGTAGAACAATGGCTCCCGTCTTGATGCGTAAAACGTTGCGCAGATGGTGATAAGGCTCGCCGGTAATAGCTACCTGGTCGCTTTGCAGGCTCTCTGCGGGGACAAAAAATCGTAAAGGATCACTCATGTCGTTGATAGATGATGCAGGTCCACTCGTCACGGTGGTTTGTGGAGAGCAGCGTCAGTGGAAAATCAGCGAAGCCATCGATGACTTGCCGCTCCTGCTCAATCAGAATTCCTGAGAGGACCAGACGGCCTTGCGCTGCAAGGCGTTCCACAAGGCTGGTTGCCAGGCGAATATTTTCTGCCGCCAGGATGTTGGCCAGCACCAGATTGTATTCTCCCGGAATCTGATCAAGCGGGTTGTCAGTGATCGAAATCTGTTGCGAGAGCTGATTTTGCTGAATATTGGCGATGGCAACCTGGCAGGCGTCACTGTCGATATCGCAAGCTACGACTTCTGTTGCGCCAAGGGCTGCACAGGCCATGGCCAAAATTCCGGAACCGGTGCCAACGTCCAGAACTCGCTGTGGAGGACTGGTGGTTTCGAAGTGGTCAGACAAGGCCTCAAGACAGAGGCCGGTGGTCGCGTGGGTGCCGGTGCCAAAGGCTTGCCCCGGGTCCAGCGTGAGGACCACTTCTTCATCCGTTGCTGGCCAGTCGATCCATGAAGGGTGGATGACGAGACGGCTGCCGATTTTGAAGGGTGGGAAGTGCTGCTGCCAGTCGCTTGCCCAATCGTGGTCAGCCAGCTCTCGATAATCCAAGCGTGTTTCAGCTAACTCCGGATAGATATCAGCGAGACTGGACAGGGCTTCCTGCACGGTCAGGCAGAGTGTTTCCACGTTTTCTGGATAAATGAAATAGGCGCGTAAAACCGGGTCGTTGGTAAGAGAATCAGGTGGCGGAACGACAAAAGTATCCAAAACCTTTTCTGCTGCGGTGATTCCGGTGCAGCCAATTCCCATCAAAGCCTGTGAAACCAGGTCGACTGCCTGATCCGGGACCGTCAGGCGCATTTCCAACCATTTATTCATCATAAAGGTTGTTTAGCGAAGTTTGTGGGGTATTGCAATAGAAATTCTTGACCTGCGCCGGTGAGCTCTGAAATAATGACGCACAATCTAATGAGAGACAAGACTTATGTCTAAAAAAATACCCCATATGGGTATTGGCGGATCTCCGGAAGTTACTGATTTATCTTTATAAGACCCGTAAGTCAGGTCTTTTGGTGTTTGCATCTTCATTAGATTCTGTTAGACTTTGCTGACGTTTTCATGAGGATGTGTAATGTCAACTGCTCAGGTAATTTATCTGCTCTCTGATGCCACCGGTGAGACAGCCGAAAAAATGGTTCTGGCAGCATTGACTCAATTCCGCGACAAGCCGGCTCGGATGACGCGCATTAACAACGTTCGTACCAAGAATCAGGTCTACGAGGCGCTGGATGAAGCGCTGAGTAATAAAGGTCTTGTTGTCTACACTATTGTTAATCGGGAGCTTGCTCAATTAGTTCATGATGAATGTGATGGACTGGGTCTGGTCAGCATTGATTTGCTGACGCCTCTGCTGCTGAAAGTTGCTCACTGCCTTGGTCGTTCACCGAAAGAAACGCCCGGGCTGTTACATGGGGTTGACGAGGCCTATTTCCGTCGTATCGAGGCGATTGAATTTACCGTTAAGCATGACGATGGTCAGGAACCACGCAACCTCTATTTGGCCGATATCGTACTGGTGGGGATTTCGCGAACCAGCAAAACGCCACTTTCCATCTATCTGGCCCATAGAGGCTGGAAAGTTGCCAATGTCCCCCTGGTCAAAGGGATTGATCCTCCATCGCAACTTTTTGACGTCGACCCGAAGAAAATAGCAGCACTTGTTATTGATCCTCAGCGACTGGTTGAAGTGCGCGCAGCGCGTTTACGCAACCTGGGGCAAGATCCCAGAGCCGCTTATGCCGATTATGAGGAGATAGAAGAGGAATTGAAGGATTCCAGAAAGCTTTTTCGACGTCACCCCTGGGTGGTTGTCGATGTCTCAAGCAAGGCAGTTGAAGAAACCGCCAACGAAGTCCTGGTTCGTCTGGGGTTAAAATAAATCGTTTTAGCATGACTCATTATTGATTTAGTTAACCAATAGATAACAGAGAAATTAAAGGAGAAGTTATCATGCGTATCCTCGTGGTAGAAGACGAAAAGAAAGTTGCAAGTTTTATTCAGCGCGGTCTGGAAGGCGAGGGATTTACTGTTGATGTTGCCTACGATGGCGAGTCAGGTGTCGAGCTTGGGACACTGAATAGTTACGACCTGATCCTCATGGACATCATGCTGCCGAAGATGAATGGTCTGGCGGCAATCAAAGCCTTGCGTGAAAAGGAAGTAGCAACCCCGGTACTCTGCCTGACTGCCAAGGATACGGTAGAGGATATCGTAGCCGGACTCGACTCGGGCAGTGACGATTACCTGACCAAGCCGTTTGCTTTCGCTGAACTTCTGGCGCGTGTGCGGGCCCTGGCTCGTCGCGGCACCCATGAGCGCGGCGCGGAAATCACTTATGCGGATTTGCGTCTTGATCCTGTGGCGCACAAAGTCTGGCGCGGCGATGAGGAAATCGACCTGACGGCGAAGGAATATGCTCTGCTGGAATTCTTCATGCGTAACCCGGAGACGACGCTGACGCGGACCATGATCGCCGAACATGTCTGGGATTACACCTTTGACTCATTCACCAATATCATCGACGTCTACGTCAACTATCTGCGTAAAAAGGTTGACCGCGACTATGCCAAGAAATTGATTCATACGGTTCGCGGCATCGGTTACGTTCTTAAGGAGGAATAGGCTTGGCCGTTTCACCTCTACGGTCGATCCGGGTCCGTCTGACTTTTTGGTACGCTATGACACTGGCAGTCATTTTGGCAGTCAGTGCTCTTTTTTCGTATCACTATTTTTCCCACAACCTGCGTGAACAGGTAGACCGTCAGGTCAGGGAAATTGCTCGTACTCTTGATCAACACCGTGCCGATCTCATTCAGGATAGCAGCGCAGAACCAAACTGCAATGGCCTGCAGAACCTGGCTCACAGCGACAACTGGGGAGCTTTTGTAGAGTTGCGCGATTCTAGTCTGCAGCAGGCTTGTAAGTCGGATAACCTGCAAAAGCGAGAGCTTCCTTTCGGGCCAGTTGCTCGCCAACAGGTGCGTTGGCTGCATGAACATATAGAGACTATTGAACAAGCTGAGGGGGGGAGTTTGCGATTACTCTCCTATCCTTTGGTGGAGAATGGTCGTCTGTTGGGTGTGGCCCTGGTTGGCCAGGAGCTCGGTCCACTACAGCAAACCATCGAGGAACTACGTCTGATTTACCTGGTCGTTGGCCCGTTTGCGATCTTCTGGTTATGTCTTGGCTGCTGGTTATTGGCAGAACGTACCATTGCGCCGATCATCGAAGTCACCGAAGCTGCCCAAGGGATTACTGCGGACAACCTTTCCCGGCGACTACCTTTAGGCCAGCATCAAGATGAACTCGCGCAGATGGTAGCTTGCCTGAACCAGATGCTCGATCGGCTGGACAAGTCTTTCCGCCGTGTCCGACAGTTTTCCGGCGATGCCTCCCATGAGCTACGTACACCACTCACCATTCTACGCGGTGAAACCGAAGTTACCCTGCGCTGGGCCAAGACTCCGGAAGAATTCCGTGACATGTTAACTTCCAATATGGAAGAAATTGATCGCATGGAGCGGATTATTGAGGGCTTACTGACCTTGGCCAAGAGCGAGGTTGGAGAGCTGACGCTGGAGATGAAAGAGCTCAGTCTGAGCGATCTGGTGCAGGAGCTTTACTTGCAGAGTCGTCTTTTGTGCGAGACGAAGAACATTGAGGTTCAGTTGCTGCTTGAAGTTGATGAGGAAATTCGTATCCGTGGGGATGATTTGCGTTTGCGCCAGCTGTTTCTTAACTTGATTTCCAACGGCATGAAGTACACACCTGAAAATGGCCACATAGAGATTGTTCTGGCAATGGACAATGGCTTTGCACGTGTTGATATTAATGACTCAGGCATCGGTATCCCTGCCGAGCATTTATCCCACGTCTTTGACCGTTTTTACCGGGTCGATAAAGCACGCAACCGCATGGATGGTGGTACCGGTCTCGGTTTGGCGATCGTTAAGTGGATTGCAGAGGCCCATGGTGGTGGCATAACGGTGACCTCCGAAGCCAACAAAGGCAGCTCCTTCTCCGTGCGTTTGCCAATTGAGGGCCCGGAAGAGGGCAAACACCCGAAAATGACAATTCTGGAATAGCTTTTCACAAGAGCACATATCAACAGTCGATTCCTGTGGCACTGTGCGTTTGCACAGTGCCACAATATTTTTTCTGTGGTAATTTCGAACTATGCGACTTGCTCTAAAACACCAAATAATCATGGCGCCAGCCGCGGTGCTTTGTCTGATGACCCTGCTGCTCTGTTTTTTGCAGTTCACCTACTGGGTCATGTCGGTCAAGCGTCAGCAAGCCAAGACCCTCAAGACGGCTTTCATTGCTCTGGCAGAAGCCGACATGGCGGCTCAACGTATGCAGAATGTTGTTCTCTTCCTTAGCCAGTCTTCAGAGCCAGATCCCAAGGCTTTGGAGCAAATAGCGAACATGTATCAACACCTTGATGTCGCGATTGATACTTTGCAGGGAACAGAGCTGTTGGGTGTGCCGTCCATGAGTTTGCTGCAGCAGAGAGTTGCCGATCTGAATCCTGAGTTGGGGATGCGGTTGGAGAGCTTTGATGCAACATTGGATCTGCTGCGTCCCAACATCAAGGAACAACTTGGTGCGTTGAATCAGCGCCGCGAAAATCTGAGTAATGTGCACAGTCAAGATATCGATGCCCTGATTGCCGAGACAACTTTTGTGACGATTGTTGTTCTTGGTTTTGCCATCCTGGTGGGGATTTTGCTTTCTCTCGGTTTTGCCCGCCATATCCTGCGTCGCATCCAGGTGCTTTCTGATAGTGCCGCCCGCATCACTGCTGGTGAATTTGTTCCTCCTCCGGCGCCGGACGTGGTGCGTGACGAACTCGATGGTCTGGCGGTCTCCATCAACCAGATGACAGAACAGCTGATTCGGGTGGTGGCTGCCGAAAAACTCCTCGAAGGCGCCGAAGAGGAACGTCGGCGTATCGCGATGGATATTCATGACCAGACCCTTGCCGATCTTTCAGCCGTTCGCAGGGGGCTGGAAAGTCTGCGCCAGCAAACCTCCTGTGGTGACGAGGCCGCTTCTCTTGAGGTAGATCTCCAGCGGGCAATGACTAACCTGAGAGTAGTGATGGACAATCTGCATCCGCAGACACTGGACATTCTTGGCTTGCCTGCAGCCATCCAATCCTTGTTGGAGAAGTCTTGTGAACCATCAGGTTCCCCCACATACCACTTACTGGCTAATGACGATGCTGCCGATCTCGAATTGCCACGGCTGACTCAGGTGACCATCTATCGGATTGTTGCCGAAGCGATTAATAATGTGTTACGGCATGCTCATGCCAGTAAGCTGGAAGTTGCTATGACGCTGCGTGGCAGAACGCTGGTGGTTGCCGTAGAAGATAATGGTCGAGGTTTTGATCATGTCCCCCAGTTGCCAACAGCTTCGGGAGGGAGAGGTTTGCACAACATCCAGGAACGGGCCCGGGCGATCGGAGCTCAATCCATTTGGCGTAAATCACGTTTTTCTTCAGGAACACGTTTCGAATTTCTGTTGCCATTATTGTAAGGAGAAGTCGCCATGGCACCTTGTGCCCTGATTATAGCCGAAGACAATCCCAAGGATTTCGAGTTTCTCAAGCAGATGGTCGACGAATGGGAGCATGACTGTGTGATTGAGCATGCACCTGACGGCCTGGTCGCTTTTGAACTGGCGCAAGCCCATGATGAGCCTCTGGTTATCAGTGACATCCAGATGCCGCAGATGAATGGCGTTGCGTTTGCCAAAGCGCTCTGGGAACGCAAACCTAAGGCGCGGATCGTCTTCTGGAGTCAGTTTAAAGACGAGATGTACGTGCGCACCCTGGCCAAGATTGTGCCACCGGAAACGGTCTATGGCTATGTCCTTAAATCAAGCCCCCGCGAGAAGATCTCTGCGGCTATGGCCACGGTCTTGTTTGATGATCAATGCTGGATCGATCCAGAAGTTCGCAAAGTTCAGGGACGTACCGGCCACAGTCAAACGGCTCTTTCCGATATCGAATACGAAGCCCTGGTTGACCTTTGTCTTGGCTTGACTGACAATCTCATTGCCCAACGCCGCTATCTTTCCCGCCGTGGGGTGCAAAGCCGACTCAACTCTCTCTACGGCAAGTTGAGTCTCGACCAGGAGCAATTTCAGAGTGACAAGGTCGGCGATGCCTTTAATCTACGCAACCGAGCTTTTTCGGTCGCCTTGCGTCGTGGTCTGATCAATGCTTTTGAGCTTGAACATGAAGAAGAATATCTGCAAGGCTGGTTGAAACGTTACAAGAGTGGGATGGGTTGAAAACTTGCTGTAGGTTTTAGGGCTATAAGCTGTAAGTTAGGGGCTGTCTTCGAACGGTGACTCTCCCTTTTTAGTTGTGGCTTTGCCGTTGTAAAACTCCCCTTGTTATGCTAAGAAATGGTCATACCAAATTACGAGTGGAGAAAAGGCATGACCATTGTTCTTAAGCCGATCCGGCCGAAAAAAATATCCGAAGAAATTGTCGATCAGATCAAACAATTGATTTCCAATGGGGAGCTCAAGCCGGGGGATCGTATCCCCTCGGAGCGGGATTTGGCAACCATGTTGGGAGTCAGTCGACCTTCCGTTCGTGAGGCGATTATGGTTCTCGAGGCGATGGGTTTCCTGGACTCGCGTCAGGGTGGTGGTACTTTTGTCAAGGCTCTGACTGAGGGCAGCATCATGGATCCACTGGCCATATTGGTGGAGAAACGGGACCCGGCGCTGCTGCGGGCGCTTGCCGAAGTCCGCATGGGTTTGGAAAGCTGGTCGGCTTATCTTGCAGCAGAGCGGGCCAACGCTGATGATCTGGCGGATCTGCGTCGGATTTATGCGGTTATGGAAAAGCAGGCGGCCAAGGGAGGGTGGAACCCTGAGGTTGATGCGGAATTTCATTATGCGATTACCGCGGCAAGTCACAATAGCTTACAGATGCATGTGCTCGACTCCGTCCACTCTCTCTTCAATGCCACCATTCAAGTTGCCTTGATGGAATTCTATCAACAGCAGGGCCATATCCAGCTGCTGCTGACTCACCACCGTGAGATTATGGAGGCAATTGCCGACCAGAAGCCTGAATTGGCACGTCAGAAGATGATGGAACATCTGAAAATGGTTGAGGAGAAGATGGCTCAACTTCTCAATGAAAAAGGCGCCTGATAAAATCCGGAACGCGGGACGAGATAATCGAAAAACAAAGACAAGCGGGGCCAGAATAAAATTCTGTTCCCGCTTTTTTTATTTGGCTCGCCGTGTCGGACGTTGCTGGGCACTGGGAGGATGCCATTGAATTTAATGACAAATAAGTACTTAGGTCTGGTGAAAATGAGTTGCGAGAATATAAATAATAATACTGTCGGGCGGGCGTCCAGTGGCTATTGTTGAGCGTGATTTTTGTAAAACATGAAGAGTGAGCCAGGTGTTCCGGTATTTGAGAACCTCCTTCATCCCTGAGACAATGCTCGTTGCCGGGATGCTGGTGTCATCTGCGTCGAGACCTTGCGACGCAGCTCACTCCCTGCAGCGTAGTTTCAAGAGCCGGATGAAAGCCAGGTCGCGGCTGCGGATCTTCTCGGCCACGACCTCTCCTGTCGGATATGTGTAGAAACCCTGCCCGGTCTTGACGCCGAGGTGGCCCTTCCGGTTCATCTCCTTGATCACCTCAGGAGCCTTGCGCGCATTGTCAAGTTCAGGAGCCAGGTTGCCCATGACGCTCTGCCAGGTGTCCAGACCACCGAAATCAGCCGTTTCCAACGGGCCGATGATTGACCAGCGGAAACCCGGTCCGCAAGTCATCGCCGTATCCACGTCATGCATATCAGCAACGCCGATGTGAATCAGATGCAACGCCTCGCGCATCACTGCGGCCTGCAGACGGTTGGCGATAAAGCCCGGGACTTCTTTCTTCAGAACCACCGGAACCTTGCCGATTCGACGCAGGAAAACCAAAACATCAGAGAGTACTTCGTCCGGTGTAGTTTCTGTCTTGATCACTTCCACCAACGGCACCAGGTGTGCTGGGTTGAAAAAATGGGTAATGACCATCCGCTCTGGTCTCGTCAGGTGTCGTGCCAGATCTGATAAAGGCAACGTTGAGGTATTCGAAGCAACGATCGCACTCCTGCTCGAGAGTGCCTCGATGCGGGACAATACTTGCCATTTCAGCTCCAACTGCTCAGGAACCGCCTCGGTAATGAGCTCGGCCGAACCCACGGCCTCCTTCAAGTTTTCAGTGACAAAAATGTTTTTGAGAATTTTCTGGCTTCGAGAAGCCGGGCACAGCCCTTCCTGAACCAGTAGGTCAAGGTCGGCACGGATAAGATCTTTAGCCCTTTCAAGAGTCGCAATATCAGTATCGTAAAGACGCACACTGCAATCATTCATCGCATAAACGAGAGCGATGCTGCGCCCCATGATACCGGCACCGATCACTGCCATATTGTTGAGCATCACAGCTTTCTCCAGAGAGCAGAATGACTTGCCACAGGTATGCTACCAATCCTGCTGGGTTTTTTTGACCATTGCCCAGTGGGCATCGTGTGTAGATAAGAACTATAAGGATAGTAAACAAAAAAGCAAATGGTAACAAGATTTTAAAAATGCAAAAAAATCACAGATAAACCCAGCTTATGGAGATAATGAAAAAACAGTAAAAACGATCAGAATAAAAACATTATTATATGTTTTTATGTGATTTCAAAGGCTTATAATGCTTTAAGATAAGCTGCTTACATTTGACTTGCAAAGATTGGTATTGTAAAACAGTGTTTATAAGTTAGTATTATGGGAGCTTAAAGCTGTAATACTTTATGCGCGAATATGCCAGAGAGCCCTTGCTGTACTGTTTATAACTATTTATAGGCGTTCGCCATTTCAACACCCTCTAGAGGGCATACTTCATTCGGATTTTGGCCATTGCGCAGCACGGAGAAGTCACAACAAGCATGGGCACTGAATACATCATCGAAACACGCAATCTGACCAAGGAGTTCTCCGGGTTCATCGCCGTTAGAGGGGTTAATCTCAAGGTCCGCAAAGGCTCAATCCACGCCTTGATCGGCCCCAACGGCGCAGGCAAGACCACGGTTTTCAATCTTCTCACCAAATTTCTCGAGCCCAGTTTCGGGCAGATTTTCTACAAGGATAAGAACGTAACCGGAAGGAACTCTGCGGCTCTGGCGCGTCGCGGGCTGGTGCGCTCATTCCAGATCTCAGCGGTTTTTCCCCATCTGAGTGTTTTGGAAAATGTTCGGGTCGCACTGCAAAGAGAAACCGGTACATCCTTTCACTTCTGGAAGTCGGACAAAAGCCTCAACAATCTTAACGAACTTGCGATGGCAGCTCTGGAAGAGGTTGAACTTGCAGATTATGCGGACGCCGTTGCGGTAGAGCTCCCTTACGGCCGCAAACGCGCGCTGGAACTGGCCACCACCCTGGCCTTGAAACCGGAAGTGATGCTGCTCGACGAACCCACCTCGGGAATGGGGCATGAGGATGTAGGACGGGTCATGGAACTGATTCGCAAGGTGGCGGAAAACCGTACGGTCCTTATGGTTGAGCACAATCTCAAAGTGGTGGCAGACCTCTCGGACACCATCACGGTATTACAGAGAGGACAGATCCTGGCCGAAGGAAGCTACCAGGAAGTTTCGGAAAACCCGTCTGTGCTCGAAGCCTACGTCGGAGGTCACCATGCATGACGTTGCCAACGAACTCTTGCGTGTCGTCGACCTGCACGCTTTTTACGGCGAATCCCACGTACTCCACGGCATCGACTTCAACGTCGGTGAGGGTGAGCTTGTCACCCTGCTTGGTCGGAACGGGTCCGGACGCACCAGCACCCTCAAGTCGATCATTGGCCTGATCTCCAAACGTTCCGGTTCGGTGATGGTCAACGGTCACGAAGCAATCAACCTGCCGCCTTACAAAATCGCGCCGCTCGGCATCGGTTATTGCCCCGAAGAGCGTGGCATTTTCCCTGGTCTGACCACGGAGGAGAACCTGCTTCTTCCTCCGGTTCTGCAAAGCGGTGGTATGACGGTGGAGGAAATCTACGAGATGTTTCCCAATCTCAAGGAACGCCGCGCCGCTCAAGGCACACGGCTTTCCGGGGGTGAACAGCAGATGCTGGCACTAGCCCGGATTCTGCGCACCGGAGCCCGTCTGCTGCTACTCGACGAGATCACCGAAGGGTTGGCACCGGTCATTGTCGAAGCCATGGGACGTGTCATCTCGATGCTCAAGGAGCGCGGCTACACAATCGTTATGGTAGAACAGAACTTTCATTTCGCTAAGGGACTGGCAGATCGCCACTATGTACTCGAACATGGTCGCATTGTGAAGATGATCATGAATGATGAGCTCGAAGCGAATCTTGATGAGCTGCATGAACTTTTGGGCGTGTAACACGTTCAAACCCAACCAAGGAGATGAAGACATGGCAAAGAAAAGGTTGTTATCTGCATTTGGTACCGGATTGGCTCTGGTCATGGCAGTTTCTGGAGCATCGGCGGCTGGTCTGTCAGACGGCGTACTGAAGGTCGGCGTCATGACCGACATGTCAGGAGCTTACGCGGACCTCAGTGGCCCGGGTTCGGCGCTTGCGGCCCAGATGGCCATCGAGGACTACGGTGGAATTGTGCTCGGCAAAAAGATTGAGTTCACTTCTGCCGACCACCAGAACAAAGCCGACATAGCAGCCAACAAAGCCCGCGAATGGTTCGATGCAGACAAAGTCGACGTCATCGCCGACCTGTCAACGTCATCAACGGCGCTGGCCGTTATGGAAATAGCTAACCAGAAGAACAAGGTCACCTTGATTTCAACCGGTGGCTCGACCAAGATCACCAACAGCAACTGCATCGCAACCAACGTACACTGGACCTACGACACCTACGCTCTGGCGGTCGGGACCGGCAAGGCGGTCGTCGCCAACGGTGGTGACACCTGGTTTTTCATCACCGCCGACTACGCTTTCGGACATTCGCTCGAAGGTGACACCGCCGACGTCGTCACGGCCAGCGGCGGTAAAGTGCTTGGCAAAGTACGCGTACCCTTCCCGAACGCAGATTTTTCCTCATTCCTGCTGCAGGCCCAGGCCTCCGGCGCCAAGATCATTGGCCTGGCTAACGCCGGTAGCGATACCATCAATGCCATCAAGCAGGCTAAAGAGTTTGGCATCACAGAGAACCAGACCTTGGCTGGTCTGCTGATCTTCATCACCGACATCAACAGCCTCGGTCTCGAAACCGCCCAGGGTATGATGCTCACCACCGGCTTCTACTGGGACCGCGACGAGGAATCACGTGCCTGGTCCAAGCGTTTCCAGGCGCGCCATAAAAGCATGCCGACGATGAGCCAGGCTGGCGTTTACTCCTCACTGATGCACTACTTCAAGGCGGTCGACAAAGCCGGCACAGACGAAGCTCACGCGGTCATGGCGGCCATGAAATCGTTGCCGATCAACGACATGTTTGCCAAGAACGGTTACATTCGTGACGACGGCCGCATGATTCACGACATGTATCTGGTCCAGGTCAAAAAGCCTTCCGAGTCCAAAGGTCCCTGGGATTACTACAAGGTCCTGCGCACCATTCCTGGCGACGAAGCTTATATCACACCAGAGAAAAGCACCTGCAAACTGTTGAAGAAGTAAGCCAGGCAGTGACGGCGAGCATAAAGGGTATTTTATTATGATGCAGGTATTCGGTATTTCGATCCAGGCCCTGCTGGGGCAGCTCCTTATCGGGCTTATTAATGGATCATTCTATGCAGTCCTCAGCCTGGGGCTCGCCATCATCTTCGGACTGCTCAACATCATCAACTTCGCACACGGTGCCCAGTACATGCTGGGAGCCTTTGTCGCATGGATGGGTCTCACCTACCTCGGTGTCAACTACTGGGTGGGGCTCATCCTCGCACCCCTTGTCGTGGGTCTCTTCGGCATCATCATGGAGCGCCTCATGCTGAGGCGCCTCTACCACCTCGACCACCTCTATGGCCTGCTGCTGACCTTCGGCCTGGCCCTGGTCCTTGAAGGTCTTTTTCGACAACTTTACGGCGTCTCCGGCCTCTCCTACCCGATCCCGGATGTTTTTCAGGGCGGGGTCAACCTCGGCTTCATGTTCCTGCCCTACTATCGGGCCTGGGTCATCGTCGCTTCGCTATCGGTCTGTTTTTGCACCTGGTTTGTGATCGAACGCACCAAACTTGGTGCCTACCTGCGCGCCGCCACGGAGAATCCGGAATTGCTCCAGGCCTTCGGCATCAACGTGCCGCTGATGATCACTCTCACCTTCGGCTACGGGGTGGCACTGGCGGGGTTTGCCGGCGTACTGGCCGCCCCCATCTATCAGGTGACTCCGGTGATGGGTTCAAACCTGATCATCGTTGTTTTTGCGGTGGTGGTTATCGGTGGTATGGGTTCAATCTTGGGCTCCATCATCACCGGAATCAGTCTTGGGCTGCTTGAAGGCTTGACCAAGGTTTTCTATCCTGAGGCCTCCGGCGTCGTGGTTTTCGTCATCATGGCGCTGGTTCTTCTGATTCGGCCGGCGGGCCTGTTCGGGAGGTTGAAATGACCGGGACCGCAAAAACCAATCGCCCGTTGATCGGCGCGGTGATGATGCTCGCGGTCCTATTGATCGCTCCGCACCTGTTCTACCCGGTGTTCCTCATGAAGGTGCTTTGCTTCGCATTGTTCGCCTGTGCCTTCAACCTGCTGCTCGGCTACGCAGGACTACTCTCGTTCGGCCATGCTGCCTTCTTCGGCTCGGCCGGATACGTCACCGCCCACGCGGTGAAGGTCTTCAACTTTGACCCAATCTCAGGCATCCTGCTCGGCGTCGCAGTGTCCTCCCTGCTTGGCCTTGTCATCGGCTGGCTGGCGATTCGCCGCTCCGGCATCTACTTCGCCATGATCACGCTCGGCTTTGCCCAGGTGGTTTACTTCCTCAGCCTGCAAATGAAATTCACCGGCGGTGAGGACGGCATCCAGGGCGTTCCACGCGGCACGCTGTTCGGTCTGGTCGATCTTAAAGACACCATGTCGATGTACTACTTTGTGCTGGTGATCTTCCTGTTCGGCTTCTGGATGGTCTACCGCACGATCAACTCGCCTTTCGGACAGGTTCTCAAGGCGATCCGCGAAAACGAACCGCGCGCCAGGTCGCTTGGCTACGACACCGACCGGTTCAAGCTCATGGTCTTTGTCATCTCGGCAGCCTTGAGCGGCATGGCCGGAGGAACCAAGTCACTGGTCTTCCAGCTTGCCTCACTCACCGATGTCAACTGGCACATGTCAGGCGAGGTGGTCCTGATGACGCTTCTCGGCGGCATGGGCACGGTGCTCGGACCGGCGATCGGCGCTCTTCTGGTCGTGACCCTGAACAACTACCTGGCCAGCTTCGGTTCCTGGGTCACCATCATCATCGGTGCGATCTTTGTCACCTGTGTTCTTGCTTTTCGCCGTGGCATCGTTGGTGAAATCCTGGAAAAGATTAGAACCCTGTCTCCCAAGTAACACGAAGTATGGGCCTGACAAATTGACTTTTTTCCTCCCTCCAGATACCGGAATAAGGTGGAAAAGGAGAAATTGTGATCTCAGCGCGTTTAGACCACCTTGTACTGGCAGCACATTCTCTAATTCAAGGGGGTAAATACATAAGAGAAAAGCTTGGTGCGGAACCACAAGGTGGTGGTCAGCATGCCAGTCAAGGCACTCACAACAAACTATTGAAGCTCAATCAAGGTTGCTATTTAGAGATTATAGCTATCAACCCTGACGGTATCAGACCAAGTAATCCAAGGTGGTTTAATTTAGACTCACGGAAATTGAAAGAAAAACTTCTTGAAAGACCCAGGTTAATTACTTGGGTAGCAAGAACGGATGATATTCATTCATTGGTCAAATTATGCAAAATTAATATTGGCCAAGTTCACCCCATGAGTCGCGGTCAATTAAGCTGGAAGATGACTTTCACCTCTGATGGTTCTCTCGTTTTAGGAGGTCAAGTTCCACCGTTAATAGAATGGAAGACAGATAAGCACCCATCTAACAGCCTGGATGAATCTGGCTGTCGTTTAATAAAGCTAGAAGGGTTTCATTCCCGCCCCATTTTGGTGCAGGAGGTTGTCAAGTCATTAGGCTTGGAAAAAGAGATCCTGATCAACCCTGCGGATATCGAAGAGGAAGAAACGTTAAAGGCACACATAGAAACCCCTGCGGGTACCGTAGTGCTCGATTGATGGTCCAATAAAGCGTCCCGAATCGTCAAAAGGGAGATACCTGCAAATCCTGACTTATGAGTAGACTGGAACTTGTTGTTCGTGTCAAGACCGACCTCCCCGAGTTGGTCCGAAGCAAAGACACGCGGATTAACAGTTCGGTGTCGCCATCCCCAAGAGCTCAGTAATATGAACGACCTTCTGTGGCATTCTGGCTTGCTTGAGCCCCCAGGCCAACTGCAGGTGGCAGCCGGGGTTAGCAGTGACCAGCAGTTCGGCACCGGTTGCCTTGATATTTTCAAGTTTGCGGTCGAGGATTTGCTGGCTCTCAGTGGTGTACTTGAGGCTAAAGGTCGCTGCACTGCCGCAGCACCAGCTAGCCTCTTCTAGCTCGCGGTAAATGATTCCTGGAATCGCCTTGATCAGATCGCGCGGTTGCTTGCTGATGCCCTGGGCATGGCAGAGATGGCAGGGCTCGTGATAGGTGACGGTCTTCTCGACCGGCACAAGTCCTTCTGTTCTTAACCCCTGCTCCGCCAGAAATTCACTGACATCTTTGATTCTGCCGCGGAAGGTGGCAAGCTTGTCGTGTGCCCCTGCCTCTTCGAGCAATTCCTCGTATTCTTTGAGGGCCGCACCGCAACCGGCACAGTCGGTAACAATCGCGTCGACATCGAGAGCCATAAAGAGGTCGAGGTTGTGCTGAGCAATGAGTCGGGTGGTGTCGCGATCTCCTTCGGTCAGATGTGGAGCACCACAGCATTTCTGCTCCTTAGGCGTCACCACTTCGAAGCCCTGGTGGGTGAGTACGCGCACGGTCTGGCGTGAGACTTCGGCATACATCAGGGTCATGATGCAGCCGAGGAAGAAGGCCACCCGGCCGCGTTGTTCGCCGACTGCCGGAACCACATCCGGTAACTGTGGGCGTAACGGTGGATAGAGGTCAGGGATCATCCCCTCGGCCTTCTCCACCCATTCCGGGCCCAGTTTGAGCAGGTGCGAGTTGCGCACCAGCCACTGGATGCCGAGTTTCTGGTAGAGTCTGGCTGGCAACATCGAGGTCTCAAGCAGGTCTGGATTGGGCAACATCTTCTGCAACACAAACTCACGAAACGACTTGCCGACATGCTTGAGCGGGAAGAACTGATGGGCCTGACTGCGACAAATTTCCATGACTTCACCGGCACGCACACCGGAGGGGCAGGCTGTGGTGCAGGCGCGACAGTCGAGGCAGAAGAAGGCTTCTTCCTTGACCGCTGCGGTGAATTCGAGTTTCCCTTCGGCCACGGCCCTGGCCAGGGCAACTCGGCCACGGGGACTGGAACGCTCGCGGCCGGTCAGGGCGAAGGTCGGACAGGTCGGCAGGCAGAAGCCGCAGCGCATGCACTGCAAGACATCTTCATATTCTGGAGCATTCTCGGGGGTAAAGTTGCCAAGTTTCTCTTTGTCGGCCATCAGTTCACCCCTGACCGTCTGTGAAGATTTTTCCCGGGTTGAGTAATCCTTCGGGGTCAAATGCCTGTTTGATTCGTTTCATCACTGCAACGCCACCCGGGCCGATTTGTCTGGCCAGATATTCTTTTTTAGCGATACCGATGCCATGTTCCCCTGAGACGGTGCCACCCCAGGCGAGAACCTGCTCGTAAAGTTCATCGTAAAAGGCGTGCGCTCGTTTCATCTCGTCTGCATCACGTTCGTCACAGAGGACCGTCGGGTGCAAGTTGCCGTCACCGGCGTGACCGAAGGTGCCAACCGTCAACGCATATTTCTTGGTTAAGCGTTCAATCAGGGCAAAGGTTTCTGCAAGCATCGAACGGGGCACGGTCGCGTCTTCCAGCAGGGTCGTCGGTGAAACCCGTGCAGTGCCGAGAGAGCGGTACGTCGTGCCGCAGCCAGACTGGCGGCTTCTTCAGCGTCCTTGGCAACATGCACTTCTGCTGCTCCCACTTCCTTCAGTATCCGCTCGACCCCTACGGCCTCTTCGGCAACCATCGCCGGGTGACCGTCAACCTCGATCAGCAGCAGTGCTGCCATCTCGCGCGGCAAACCGATTTTGACGTAATCTTCGACACAATTGATGGTTGCCTTGTCCATAATTTCCATGGTTGAGGGGATGATCTTTGCGGCGATGATCTTGCTGACCGCTACCCCGGCAATGCGGATATCGTCGAAATAAGCGAGGAAGGTCCGCTTGTCCTGCGGTGGTGGAATCAGCTTAACAGTGATCTCGGTGATGATTGCCAGGGTCCCTTCGCTGCCGACCAACAGATCCTTGAAAGCATAGCCGGCAACGTCTTTGACGCTTTTACCGCCGGTGTTCAGCAGGCTGCCATCTGGCAAAACGCATTTGAGGGCCATAACGTAATCGCGGGTGACGCCGTATTTAAGGCCGCGCAGGCCGCCGGCGTCTTCCATAACATTACCGCCGAGGGTCGAAATTTTCTGTGAACCAGGATCCGGCGGATAGAAGAGTCCCTTTGCAGCGACGGCGTTGAAGAGGTCGAGGGTAATAACGCCAGCCTGGCAAGTGGCGGTCAGGTTCTCTTCATCGATTTCAAGGATCTTGTTCATCTTGTTCAAGCAGATGACGATGCCGCCATTGATCGGGATGCTGCCACCGGAAAGGCCGGTGCCACTGCCACGCGGGGTGAGCGGCACTTTGTGATCACGGGCAACTTGCATTACGCTTTGCACCTGCTCACTGTCAGTCGGGTAGACGACCAGCTCCGGTGTCGCGTGCAGGCCGGGGGTAGAGTCGTAGCCGAGAACCAGCAGATCTTCCGTCGCGGTAATGACGTTTTCCTTGCCCAGTTTGTCAATCAGGAGCTGAATAGCCGTTTCTGAAATCATGGCGTTTCCTTTAAATATTTCGGGACACGCAGGCAATGGCTGTGTGCCCCGAAACTGATGGTCGGTAGAGTGTGCTCTGGCCGCTCAGAATCCCTCTTCGTGAAAACCTTCAGGGATCCGCACCACCAGAACTGGCTGGGCGGCACTGTGCAGCACCTTGTGGGTCGTGCTGCCGAGTATCGCATCTCCGATCACGGTGTGGCGATGTGCGCCCATGATGATCAGGTCGACAGCGTATTCTTTTGCGTTCTTCAAAACGATTTGAGCCGGTTGCCCTTCTTCTACCATGATCTCTTTGACCCTCTGAGCACACTGCACCTCAGAGCCACATTCTTTTTCGCATAGCCTTGTGATGCGTTCCAGTAACCGCTCCTTGGCCTGGTTTTTTGCTGTGCTGTGAATCTGTTCCGATTGCTCGTGGGAAATATGCAGCTCCACCAGGCTCTGGGCAAATGTAGACATCGGCTCCAATGCCGAGACAGCTATAATCTGCGCATCGTGCTCTTTGGCAATGGCTAGGGCGTAACGAAAGACGTATGGAGCTCCTGCTCCCATTCCTGTCGCGTAGAGAATCTTTTTTATTCTCGGAAGCATTTGTCCTCTCCTCTAAAGCGTGACTATCTGCCGAAGAAAATGTCAGGCAGATAGGTAATGATCTCCGGGAACATCACGAGAGCTACCAGTGCAACGACCTGGATTGCGACGAAGGGGATGATCCCTCTGTAGACATCGCCCATGGTATATCCAGGTGGAGCCACCCCTTTGAAATAAAAGAGGGAATAGCCGAACGGTGGCGTCAGAAAAGAAGTCTGCAGGTTGATGCAGACCATCATGGCAAACCAGAGCGGATTGAAGTTCAGGTCCATGGCAATCGGCGTGAAAATTGGCACAACGACCAGAAGAATAGCCGCCCAGTCAATAAACATGCCCATGAAAAACACCACTGCCATCATGATGAAAAAAACCACGTAGGGACTGACATCCATGCCCAGCAGGACATCGGCGACGACGTCACCTCCACCCATACTCAAAAAGACTACGGAAAAGAATTTACCACCGATGAACAGGGCCATGATCATCGCTGTCGTACGGGCGGTAGAGATGCTGGCTTCGGTGATGACGTTCCAGTCCAGCTTTCGCGTTACCAGGGCAAGAATCAGCGCGCCGAGGCAGCCGAGGGCAGCTGCTTCCGTTGGTGTGGCGATCCCGGCTAGAATAGTGCCCATAACCGTAAGGATCAAACCGAAAGGAGGCACAAAGTTCTTCATGGTCATGGTGAACTTTTCCAAGACAGTCGCCGTGCGATCTGCGGCGGGAATCGGCGGACCGACCTTTGGGTTCAGGTAGCAGCGCACGCCTACGTACAGCAGGTACATGCCCGATAGCAGCAGGCCAGGCAGAATGGCGGCGGCGAAGAGATTGCCGACCGAGGTCTCTTTCTGACCGGTCAGGCCGCCATAGACAACCAGCATGATCGACGGCGGGATCAAAATACCCAGCGTTCCTGACGAGCAGATTATGCCTGCTGAGAGAGACTTGTCGTAACCTCGCTTGAGTAGTGCTGGCCCGGCCATCAAACCCATGGCGACAACTGAAGCCCCGACGATGCCGGTGGTAGCGGCAAAGACGGTTGAGACAACGATGACCGCCATGCCCAGGCCGCCGCGCAGACCGCCAAGAACGATGTATAAGGCTTCGAATAGTCCTTCGGAAACCTTGGATCGGTCGAGAATCTGGGCCATGAAGATAAACAACGGGATGGCAACCAGCGTATAGTTAAGGAAAATCCCCCAGGTATTATAGGCAAAGAGCCCGAGCAGGCCTGGGAAGTCGAACCCGTTGTCGATCAGGCCAAAGATCGTCGCAACGGCGGCCAGCGTTACCGCTAATGGATGTCCCATGGTTAT
This sequence comes from Deltaproteobacteria bacterium, assembly GCA_024636155.1. Classification (GTDB taxonomy): domain Bacteria; phylum Desulfobacterota; class Desulfuromonadia; order Desulfuromonadales; family BM103; genus M0040. The sequence goes on along the minus strand of JAGXHM010000135.1, from coordinate 29,231 downwards.
GGAGGCCATCAGGATCAGGAACATGAGTAGGGTCAGGACTTCTACGCTCATCGGTGTCATATCTCCAGACTTGAACAGGCTTTAAGGGGTCTCTTTCAGGGAACGGATATCTTGGATCAGCTTGGCGACTCCCTGCAGCAAAAAGAGAATGAAGCCAAGCGCCATGAGCGTTTTGTACGGGTAGATCGCTGGTCCCCAGGAGCTGGATGCATGTTCCAACTGTCTCCACGAGCTGATGGCCATAACGCAGATGTAATAGGTCAGCAGTCCAATCGTTGGAAGGAACAGACATGTGTTGGTTATGATCCGCAGAATGGTCCGCTTTCTTGGTGAAAGCCGTGCTTCAAAGACATCGATGGCAACGTGGGTGTCGTGTTTATGCGCATATGCCAAGGCAAAAGAGAAGTGAATGCCGTACAGGAAAACGGTCAGTTCAAAAGCCCAGGTGGTTGGCGTGTTGAGTCCGTAGCGCATAAAGACTTCCCAGACGATCACGATAATCAACGGCAGGATTAGATATGATGCATAAAAACAAAACTTTTCGTTGAGAGTGTCGATAGCTCTATCAAGCTTAAACATAAAAACCTCGTGCTCGGTAATGGTTTGCTTGTGTAGTCGGGGGATTGATAGAGGCGGGAGCCCGCAGGCTCCCGCCGGGGTTTGTCTTATTGCTTATGTTTACCTTTTACAAACTGCTCGTAAGGCCATGGAGCAATGCCACCGCGTTCTTCACGCCAGTCGGCGAAGTCAGCTTTGAACAGGTCCTGGGAATCCATAACTTTTTTCACGTCGGGGTATTGCGCTTTCAAGCCTTCAATATAGTCGTGAGAAGCTTTGGCGAATTCATTGATGGTCTCTTCGTCCATGTGAACGAATTCAACCTTCTCTTTGAATAGCTTGACGGCTTCGGCGTTGAGGTTTTCCTGCCAGGCTGTCGACCAGAGCTGGGTCTCCTTAGCGGCGATGTCGACAATCCACTTCAGGTCGGCAGGCAGCTTGTTGTAAGAGTCCTTATTGATGAAAAATGCGCTCTGGCAAGACGGCTGATGGACGCCGGGCTGGATAACGTACTTGGTGATTTCATCAAAGCCCATTGGGTAGTTGATGGCAGGCGTGCTGAATTCTGCGGCATCAATAACGCCACGCTCCAGGGCGAGATAGACTTCGCCACCAGGGAGGGGCGTAACGCTGGCGCCAAGCTGAGTCATGATGTCCATGTACCAGCCAGGGGTTCTGACGCGCATGCCTTTGAAGTCTTCCATTTTGGATGCTTTTTTGTTGGAGAACAGGCCCAGCTCCTGGCCGACGTTGCCACCGGGGAGTGCAAACAGGTTGTAGCGGCCGTACAGTTCCTGCATCATTTCCAAACCACCGCGCTCATAGAGCCAGATGTTGTAGCCTTCAGCATCCAGACCGAAAGGAACCGAAGCAAAGGCGACGAAAGCCTCGTTCTTGCCTTTCCAGTACCCTGGCCAGTCATGGCCGATGTCTGCCTGACCCTTGCTGACCGCATCGAAACTTTCCATGGCTCCGACTAATTCGCCAGCCGAGAAGAGCTTGATTGACAGGCGACCGCCCGATGCGAGTTCTACTGAATCGGCAAAGTGCTGGGCCAGATCATAAAACAACAAGCCTTTGGACCAAGGCATGACCATCTTCCACTTGAATTCTTCATTTGAAGTTTTAATGGTGCGCAGTTCTTTTTTGACTTCTTCGTGGCGCTTGTCTGTGCCGAACTTCTCGCGTTTAACTGGAGCCTTAGTCTTTTCTGCCGCCGGTTGAGTCTGTTCTGCTGCCGGTTGAGCCACAGCGGCTACTGGTTGAGTCTCAGCGACTGCTGGCGCTTCTTTTGCGGCCGCTTTTGGTGCCGGGGCGGGTGCCTCCTCTTCTTTGCTGCAGCCGCCAAAAAACAGTGCGGAACAGAGAACCAGAACCAGACTCGCAAAAGTTAATGAACCAACCAGACCTTTTATCCTCTTCAACATACGACCTCCTCTTTTTTGCGGGTGAGTAGAAATGGGCCGCCAAGGTGTCAGGCAGGTAGCCCTCTTAAGTTAGTTGCATTACCAATAATTGGTATGACCAGTTTTGAGACGGTAGCTAATCTTTTCTGACAGGTCAAGTAAAAAAACAAACAGCGTTGTATTGAATAAATTTTTTCGACTGAGTTTGCGTAGTAAGTTTTCCCGTTCAGCAGGCGGACCAGCCACAGTCGATGGTAAAGTCGGTGCCGGTCATGCATCCAGCGGCATCTGAGCAGAGATACAACACGGCGGAACCGATCTCATTCGGCTCAATCATCCTTTTAATGGCGGCTTTTTTGAGCATGACGCTGCCGATGACATCCTCTCTGGGGATGCCGTGGGTGGCTGCCTGGGCATCGATCTGGTTGTCGACCAGCGGCGTGCGCACGTAAGCTGGACAGATGGCGTTGACCGTAATGCCGAACGGTCCGCCTTCCAGGGCAGTGGTCTTGGTCAGACCCATGATGCCGTGTTTGGCGCTGATGTAGGCTGATTTGAATTCGCTGGCGCGCAGACCGTGCACCGAACTGATGTTGATGACCCGGCCCCATCCGGCCGCTTTCATCTGTGGCCAAGCGTACTTGGTGAGCAGGAAAGGGGCGGTCAGCATCAGGCGAATCATGAAGTCCCACTTGTCCTCGGGGAAGTCTTCCACCGGGCTGACATGCTGGATGCCAGCATTGTTGATCAGCACATCGACCGAACCGAATTTGGTTACCGCTATATCGATCAAGGCCTTGCAGGCCGCGCGATCGGTGAGGTCGGCATGGACGAAGTAAGCCTTGAGACGGTCGGCTTCGCGATTGCCGGACTCGGCGTTGACATCTGCCATGACCAGCCGGTAGCCGCCCGCGGCCAGAGCTTCAGCGATGGCCAGGCCGATACCACTGGCGGCACCGGTGACAACAGCAACTTTTTGTGACATGCAGCGTCTCCTTAATGAATAAAAATGCTCAGTTACTTTTCAGCTTGGCGGCAATCTGGAAAGTGCAGCCGGTGGCCTTGCGGACTTCTTCCAAGCTCGAGAAAGGGGAGATCTCGGTCAGTGTCAGCCCCGTTTCAGCATCGACTGTGAAGACCGCCCTGTCAGTCACCCGCAGGTCGCCCACTTGTCGACCGGTGACCGGCAGGTCGCATTGCTCGAGGATCTTCGGAGTACCATCTTTGGCGCAATGCTCCATCATGATCACCACCTTTTTGACGCCTGAGACCAGGTCCATGGCGCCACCCGGTCCCTTGACCATCTTGCCGGGGATCATCCAGTTGGCCAGGTCACCCGTTCGACTGACCTGCATGCCGCCGAGTACCGAGAGGTCGATGTGCCCGCCGCGGATCATGGCGAAGGATTCCGAAGAGTCAAAGTGGCTGGCACCGGGCAAGGCGGTGATGGTTTGCTTGCCGGCATTGATCAGGTCGGGGTCGAGTCGGTCTTCCGTCGGAAAAGGTCCAATGCCGAGCAAACCGTTCTCCGATTGCAGGGTGACCTGAATCCCCTCGGGGATGAAGTTGGCCACCAGGGTCGGCATGCCGATGCCGAGGTTGATATAGGCGCCGTCTGTCAGCTCCTGAGCGACGCGTTTTGCCATCCACTCGCGTTTCGGGTTGAAGCCTTTGGCCGAGATGCCGGCACCGGAAACAGTCCGCTGCTCGATTGGTTTCTCGTAGTTGCTGCCGAGCACCAACCGGTCGACATAAACGCCGGGGACGTGAATCTGATGCGGATCAAGCTCGCCGATCTCAACGATCTCCTCGACCTCGGCCACCGTGATGCGGCCTGACTTGGCGCAGGCAACATTGAAGTTGTTGGCGGTCTTGTTCATTATCAGGTTGCCGGCTTTATCGGCTTTCCAGGCCTTGACGATAGCCAGATCAGCCTGAATGCTCTCTTCCAGAACGTAGGGGAGACCTTTAAACTCCTTGGTCTCCTTCCCCTCGCTTAACAGTGTGCCGTAACCGGTCCGGGTAAAGAAGGCCGGGATGCCTGCTCCACCGGCACGAAGTTTCTCAGCGAGGGTCCCCTGTGGTGTCAGTTCAAGCTCCAGATCGCCATCAAGGAATTGTTTTTCAAAAAGGGCGTTTTCGCCGACATAAGAGGAGATCATCTTGCGGATCTGGCGGGTCTGCAAGAGCAGGCCAAGGCCAAAATCATCAACCCCGGCGTTGTTGCTGACCAGGGTCAACTGCTTGGCGCCAGAGTCGCGCAGGGCCAGAATCAATTTTTCGGGGATGCCGCAGAGACCAAATCCTCCGGCGGCTATGGTCATGTTGTCAGTAACCAGTCCTTCCAGGGCGGCTTTAGCATCGGTGTAGATCGGTTTCATCGGTTCTCCTTAAAGATTGTTGGCAATGTTCGAAGATGGCGGCGAAGGCTTCTCCGCCACCGATACAAAGGTTTTGCTATTGATGTCGGCCAGAGTCAATATCTCTCTGCAGACAGCTTAAACGTAGCGCTAAAGGAGCTAATGTCAAATGTCCCGAAATGACCCGGTTAAGTAATCGTCGAGTCGATTTATCTCTGTAGATGTCTTTTTTAAAAAGAAGCTGAAAAATGTTATTAAGTTAACCATTGAGCAAGTTGCAGGCCAGACGCGTAAATTCGTCTTGGTTTTTGCTCTTCCAAGAGATAAATCGATATAAATCAGTTGGTTAGGCTGAGAGAGAGAAGACCTCAGGATCTCAGGAGAAGTCAGCGACAGGTTTGCTGAAGGAATATGTGTATTCGCTTGACTACACATTGACAGAGAGCTACCTTTGATTTGCATCTGAATATCGTTGCAGTAGAATAGCTGTGAGTACAAGGCGCCAGACAAAAGCGACTATGAATCAGCAGGTTAGCAACGGAAAAAAGCGACGGTCTGAGTTGCCGCAGAGACGAGTCGAGCCAGATTGTCAGTATTTAGCTACATGTAGCTAAACAAAGACAGTATGAAGGGAGCACGCATGAATGTACTCGAGTCGGAATCGCAGCCACGAACTCAGGAAGCGACCATACCGTCCGAAGAGCTATGGCAAGAGACAAGCCGCCGACTGAAGCTTGCCAATCTGATCTTCGACCACATTGAAAATGGTGCATTGGTCACTGACAAGGAAGGCAACATCCTCTATTTCAATCGTCCTTACGCTCGTTTTCTTGGCATCGAGGCCGATCAGGTGATCGGTAAGCATGTCACCGAGGTTCTCGAAGGCAGCCGCATGCATATCGTTGCCAGAACCGGCAAGGCAGAGCTTAACCAGATCTTTACCACCATGGGGCGGGATATGGTGGTGCAGCGAATCCCCATCTTTGATGATGGCAAAGTCGTCGCCGCCTTTGGTCAGATCATGTTCAAGCAGGTCAGTGATGTGGGCCGTTTGGCCAACAACCTGAGTCTGTTGGAGTCAAAGCTGAAGCTGTACGAAAAAGAATTGATTTCACTGCGCTCCAGTCGTTACAATTTCGATAGTATCCGCGGTGAGAGTCCGCCGATCGTCGCTCTGAAAGAGGCTGCGCGCAAAGCAGCGCTTACTGACTTGCCGATTCTTCTAACCGGGGAGTCGGGAACCGGTAAAGAGTTGTTTGCCCAGGCGATTCATCAGCGCAGTTCGCGGCATAAGAAACCCTCTATTCACATCAATTGTGCAGCCATCCCCAAAGAACTGTTCGAATCAGAACTGTTCGGCTACACAGAGGGGGCTTTTACCGGAGCCAAGACCGCGGGGAAACCAGGCAAGTTGGAATTGGCCGACGGCGGCACCCTGTTTCTCGATGAGATCGGTGAGATGCCTCTTGAGTTGCAGCCCAAATTGCTGCGCGTTCTGGAAGATAAGCTTTTTGAGCGGGTGGGAGGAAACCAGATGCTCAAAAGCGATTTTCGGATTATTGCTGCCACCAACCGTGATCTGGAAACGATGGTCAAACAGAAGCTGTTCAGAGAGGATCTCTTCTATCGCTTGAACGTGGTTTCCCTCGAAGTCCCGCCGCTGCGGGATCGTCAGGGAGACATCATCCCTTTGGCCAGGCACCTGCTGGGCAAGATTGCTGAAAACTATCCGGGTTCTCGTTATCAACTGACTCCAGCGGCAGAGAAGGTGCTGGATGGTTATCATTGGCCGGGCAACATCCGTGAACTGATCAATGTCCTGGAGCGGACCGCTTTTACCATTGAAGGCAACTCCATTGACGCATGCGACCTCCCTTTTTACCTGAGTCGGCCGACCCTGACCTCCTTGAAAAGTGGCCAGTGGGACCTCGGTGCAGTCGTCGCCGAGGCGGAACGGGAGGCCTTGCGCAAGGCTTTGGAGTTGACTGGCAATAACAAGGCCAAGGCCGCCAAGCTGCTCGGTATCCATCGTACCGTGCTCTACAAGAAGATGGCTAAATACCAGATCCCGCTGGGTCGTGAATAAAGTTCTGGATGAAATCGCCCAGCACGTGAAGTTATGAAAACGGCGTTTGCTTTTTTCTTGACTTGGAGCAGGGCGCCCCATACGATAAACCAATTAATGGTCAGACCAATTATGAGGAGTGCGTCTCATGCAAGAAGAGAGACTGGTCACAGTTTTTAGCGAGGCAGCCCGCGCCGTTGGCGCCAAGGTTGAATCTGTCTCGGGGGTTGAGGGCGTGGTCGACTACGTTAAGCAGCTTGCGACCGGTCCGGTCATGGTGCCGCACTTTGCCTCGTCTGAACGGCTCAAATTGGCGGCCGCCATCAAAAAGGCCGGAGTCGTCTTGGTGCAAGACGATCTACGTCAAGGAGCGGCCATAGCTGCAGTCGGCGTGACCGGGGCTAATTTTGCTTTTGCCGCTACCGGAACCGTGGTGCTGGAAAGCACTGCCGAAGATATCCGTCTGGCAACCACCCTGCCGGAGCATCACGTGGTGCTGCTCGACCCCGCCAAGATTCTTGTAGACGATCTGGCCGCTGTCCCCCATCTGCGTACCTTCCATCAGAACAGTTCGCGCAACTACCTGGCCTATATCACAGGGCCGAGCCGCACTGCGGATATCGAACGGGTGCTGACTATCGGCGTTCATGGGCCGAAGGAGTTGCATATTCTGCTCTTCTCCGGTCTCTCTGACGATCCATTGGAAATGTAGTTGGTCACATTTGAGAGTTAAGGAATGAAATTATGAGTAAAGTCCGCGCTAAGGAATATCAGCTCCGCATCGATCATGCGCTGGCAACGCCGAAATTACAGGATGCCCTGCACAAGTTCGGCGATGCCTTTCTGCTCGCCCGCGAGAAGGCCTTCAGCCAATATGATTTTGAGGCTTTACGTCAGGAGATCGCCGCCAGCAAGGATGAGGTGGCCGCGCATCGCCAGCAGTATCTCGAGCAGTTCATCGCCAATGCCGAGGCGGCAGGTGCCACGGTTTATCTGGCAAAAACCGCCGCTGATGCCAACAGCTATATTGCCGAACTGGCCAAGTCCAGAGGGGTTAAGCTGGCGGCCAAAAGCAAGAGCATGGCGAGTGAAGAGACTCATCTCAACCATGCTCTTGAAAGTGCTGGTGTCGAGGCGCTCGAGACCGATCTGGGCGAATGGATTATTCAGCTTGCCGGTCAGCGACCAAGTCACATGGTGATGCCGGCGATCCACATGTTCAAGGAAGAGGTTGCCGAACTGTTCAGCAAGGTGACTGGCATTCAAGAACCTGCAGAAATTGCCCACTTGGTACAGGTTGCTCGCGAGCAGTTGCGCCAGGGTTACCTCGATGCCGACATGGGGATTACCGGGGCCAACATCGCGGTCGCTGAAACCGGCGGCATTGCCCTGATTACCAACGAGGGCAATGCCAGACTGGTCTCGACCCTGCCGAAGATTCATGTTGCCTTGCTCGGGGTGGAAAAGATTGTACCAACCCTCGAGGATGCGGCGACGATCATCCGCACCCTGCCGAAGAACGCCACCGGTCAGCTGCTGACCTCCTACGTGACCTGGATCCGCGGCGCAGTCCCCTGTGGTGACGGTGAGAAGGAGCTGCACCTGGTGCTGCTCGATAACGGCCGCAGCGCGCTGGCCGAGTCGCCGCAATGTCGAGATGCTCTGCGCTGTATCAAGTGCGGTCCCTGCGCCAACGTCTGCCCGGTCTACCAGACTGTAGGCGGCCATGTCTTCGGCCATGTCTACATCGGCGCCATCGGCATTATCCTGACCGCATTTTTTCACGGTTTGGACAATGCTGCCGAGATCGTTCGCGCCTGCATCGGTTGCCGCGCCTGTGTCACCGTCTGCCCATCGAACATCGATCTGGAAAACATTATTCTCAGTCTGCGTGAGACCATCGGCCATGAAGAAGGGATTGGGGTTGGCAAGTCGATCGTTTTCCGCAAAGTGATGCGGAACCGCAAGTTGTTCCACAGCCTGATCCGCGCCGCCTCGCTGCTACAGAAGCCGGTGACCGGTGGCCACCGCACGATCCGTCATCTGCCACTCTTTTTCTCTTCATTGACCGAGTGGCGTACCCTGCCGGCGATCGCCGAAAAATCGCTGCGCGACCAGTGGCAGAAGATTCCGCAAAAGCTTGAAAAGCCTCGCTACAAGGTCGCGCTCTTTGGAGGCTGCGCCAATGACTTCCTCTATCCGGAACTCGGCATTGACCTGATCAAGGTGATGAATAAACTCAATGTCGAGGTCTCTTACCCGCTCGAGCAGAACTGCTGCGGGGTGCCGGCTCTTTACTCAGGAGACAAGGAAACAGCGATTGCTCTGGCAGAGCAGAATATTGCCGCGATGCTCAAGGACGATCCTGATTTCGTCATTACCACCTGTCCGACCTGTACTATGGCATTGCAGCGGGATTTCGTCGAATTCCTTAAGGACAACCCGGTCTGGGCCGCAAAGGCTGAGCATCTGGCCGAAATCACCGTCGATGCCGCCGGCTTCATCGTCAACCAGCTTGGTGCTGCAGAAGTCTTTAAGGGCATCTCGGCTGCAGAGAAGGTTACCTATCATGACTCTTGCCACCTCAAGCGTGGTGCCGGGGTCTGGAAAGAACCGCGCGAGCTGTTGACAACCTCTGGTCGGGAATTGGTCGAGATGGATCATGCCGATCGTTGCTGTGGGTTTGGCGGCTCCTATTCGTTGACCAGTCACCCCGACATCTCCAAACAGATTCTTGGCGACAAGATCAAGGATATTGAAAAGAGCGGTGCAACCTGCGTCGCCATGGATTGCCCCGGCTGTATGTTGCAGCTGCGTGGCGGTCTCGAAAAGCAAGGGGTCGAGGTTCGGGCGATGCACACGGTCCAGCTCTTAGCTGAATCGCTGGAGTAGTACGTCCCTCGTCTGCTCTCTTTGCTGCTCTCTCCAGAAGAACGCGTAAACCGGGACTCTTGTCATTTAGCGTTAAATGACAAGAGTCCCAGTTCACATCTCTTCTTTGTCTCAAGATCAGACTGTGGCACAATCAGTTCGACGTTTGTTTCTCTGACTCAGGATGCGCCATGTCCTCCCTGCATGAAAACCTCAGTCTTGCAATTGTAGAATTGCCTGCCGCTGCTTTGCGGCGCATGCTCAAGCTGGTGCGCCTGCTTGACCGGTTGAGCCGCCATCCTGCATACCGTTCGCAGGTGTATGCCGAAGTGCCTGAGATCGCCCAATTTAATCCGGGGCACGACGCGGTCATGATGTGCTACGATTTTCATCTCGCCGGAGATGTCCCGCGTCTGATTGAGGTCAACACCAATGCCGGCGGTGGCCTGTTTGCCTATCTGGTGCACGATCCGTCCCTGCCGATTGAACCGGCGTCACTCAAAATGAAGCTTAAAAAGCGTCTGTTGTTAACCTTTGCCGAAGAAATTAGCCACTATTCAGGCGGTAATAAATCCAAGCCGGATCGGATCGTGATTGTTGATGAGGATCCGGATCAACAGTTTCTCTATCCGGAAATGCGCGCCTTTGCTGATCTTTTCACCGCATGGGGTGTGCCCACCGAAATTGTCGATCCTCAGCAACTGGATGCATCTGCTGATGGAGTGTGGCTAAATGGTCAACCTGTCGATTTTGTGTACAATCGTCACTGCGATTTTTATCTGGAGAGCGAAAGTATGGCCGGTTTGCGCGCCGCTTATCTGGCACGCAAGGTTTGCCTGTCTCCCAACCCGCATCTTTACGGGCTGCTTGCCGACAAGCGTCGACTGGTGCTCTGGACTGATCCGGTAAAGAGGGCAGACTTCTCTCTCTCTACTACTGAACAGGCTCTCCTCGACAAAACGCTTCCAGCATGTTCTCTCCTCTCAACTCTCGATTTACAGCAAGTTTGGTCGTTAAGAAAACAACGTGTTTTCAAGCCGGTTGACAGCTTCGGCAGTCGAGGTGTTTTGCTTGGTGAAAAGATCAGCCGTAAACGGTTTGACGAGTTACCGGCAACAACAACTCTCGTCCAGGAACTGGTGCCTCCTTCCATGACAGATGTCCCTGATCATGATCCGATGAAAACGGATCTGCGCCTCTATGCCTACCGCGACCGAGCGCTTGGTGTAACCGCCCGTCTTTATCGTGGCCAAGTGACTAACCTGCGCACACCGGGTGGCGGCTTTGCCCGAGTCAAGGTGGTTTAGCGGTCTTCGTTCTCCTGCTCATTTTTGACTATTTACCTGAGCTTAATACGGCTTGTAATGAGAAATAAGTTGACCTCCTCTCCGGGCATGATTAATACTCACTAACTAAATGGTGTAAATGTTTGGGGGAGTTATGGTTTTTGATCTCGATTGCAATACAGGATTTCGTCCAAAGTTGATTTTGTCGCTTGCGGGATTTGGACTGTTCAGCTTGTTGCTTTGTAGCTACACCATCGGCTCCAGTTACCTGTCGGTTTCAGGCTACGGCGATTGGGGGCTTCCCAGTCAGGAGTTAGTGATCTGGCTTTGCTTGTTCGGCATGGTGATTATGGCCGTGTCCCTGTTCGGCCTCTTTTCCAGCAAAATCAGATGCGCCTCAATGGCGGTTTTTATCGGTGCCGGGTTGATGGTGATCTTGAGTGTGATCTCTCTTAAATTGGCGGACAGAATTCGTTTGCAGGGTTTCGAGAGACTCTCCCAGGAAGCCGCTCCCCTTGTCGCAGCTATTCATGCTTATAACAACGAGTTCGGACATCCTCCGGAAAGCCTTAAAGAAGTAGATGTGAACTACCCGTCAGACCATGTAATCAAGGGTGATGAACTGCCAGATTTTGAATATTTGTCAGGAGATCAGGCGACGAGCCGTTATCATGGCAACCCTTGGGTTTTGGTGCTGGAGACGCCAACGGGGCCGCTGCGCTGGGATCGATTCCTTTATTATCCGTTACAGAATTACCCATCCTTAGGCCATGGTGGGTGGCTTGAAAAGGTGGGAGAGTGGGCGTATGTTCACGAGTGAAGCTCGTGAACATTGCTATAAGCTATAAGCTTTATGGCTGTAAGGTTAAACAGAAACGGGGTCTGGAATTGAATTCAAGGCTCCGTTTTCTTTGACTTTCTCCTGTGCTTTGGTCAGCGTTTTACAGCTTACAGCTTACAGCTTACAGCTTACAGCTTACAGCTTACAGCTCTCATCGAAACATCCTCTTGAACAGCCCCTTCTTCTTCTGCTCCTGCTGCTCCTGGAAGGCTCGTAACCCTTTGCGGGCCATCGACTGGCGCGCATCCAGCTTCAGAGCTTTATTGAATTCCGCCTCAGCCATTGATTCCTGACCTGCTTCGAGAAGCATCCAGCCCTTGTAGGCAAAGGCCTGAGAGGTGCGCTCCATGGTGATCGATTTGTTCAGCATCTGTTTGGCTTTGTTCAGCATTGCCTGACTTCCTGAGTACTTGGGGTTGCGATAGATCGACCAGGCCAGACTGGCCATGTAGTCGCCGTTGTTGGGTTCAGCGTTAACCGCCTCCTGCAAAGCCTTCTCGGCATTGTCCCACTCTTCCATCTCCAGAAACACTTTGCCAGATTCAGCCTGTACCTGGGCCTGGAAGTGATCATCCCCTTTGTGGCCGAGGCCAATATTGTTTGCGCCGAACATCTCGTCGTAGCGTTCTTTTTTGACGACATCAGTCAAGGTGTCATACGCTGTGGCTACTTTTGAAAGGATCTCCTCAACCAGAACGGCTTCTTCGCCACCGAGTTGCATGAGCACTTCTGGCCCGAATTTGCGTGTGATGGCAAAGTAACGCTCCTTGAGTAACTCAATGGAGAATTTGCCAGGTTTCATGCCGAACACCTCGTAGTGGCTTTTATCCTCCAGGCTCTTGGCGATCAGGCGTACCTCCAAAGGAAGGTCGTCAGATTGGGAAGGTGCAGCGTGGGCCAGCGTGGCCCTCTCCACAAAAGTGTCGGTGCTTTCCTCGCCGTCGTCAACCAGATCGGCGAAGCTTTCCAGTGATTCATCGACGACAACTTCAATCTCTTCTTCGATAGCATTAAAGAGGGTTCTCAATGGCAGATTGCCAGGGTCGGCAGATGGCGTTGGCTCAGCAGCAAACCGTGCCATGTTCAGGCTGGTCAGAGTCAGGAGGAGTGGACCGGAATCAAAATCCTTGTTAAGCAATTCACTCAGTTTGCATCGTCCATTTATCCTCTGCACAAAATTCTTTTCAGCCTCGTTGAGACGCAGAAAATTTATATGTCGATAGTAGTTGTTGTCGAGCAGAAGGAACTTGTCTTTGAAGGTTTGTTGAAGATGTGTAGCGGTTTCCCTTGCGTGTTTGTGAAAGCCCTCATAGAAAAGTTGAGGAACATTCAGCGTGATCAGTTGCAGTAACTCTGGCGCCGCTATAGCCTTCCAGTTCGCAAGGGCAGGGCCACTGCCGAAAGCACAGAGCAGCTCCTGATTGAGGTAGTCCATTTCGGCTTGCAGAAGATCGCTATATTGCAGGCAGCCGATCTGGACCAGGCTGTCATGACGATAAGCGGCCGTGGTCGTAAAGTAGTTGTATTCGTCGAGGGTGATCTGACCTCGATTGCAGAGGAAGTCACCAAAGTCACGACTCTCAAAGCCGGGGCGCAGTGCAACCGGAGCACCATTGATAAATGTCAGCAGACGCACAGTGTCTGGATACTTCAACGTCAGCAGTCCGGAAAAATTTTTCAGAAAAGCTGTGCGCAGCTGCTGTGCAAAAGGGCGGGTTTCACCAGTCGATACTGTCGTTGTCGAAGTTGCCGGGCTGAGTGTCTGCTGGATTGCGGCCATTAGGCTGGAGACTTTAAGAGGTTTTTCCAGATAATGGTGGATGCCGAGCGCCTTGGCGGCAGTCTGAAACTTTTCACCTTTATAGAAACCGGTCAGGACGATGACTGGTAGTTTACTGGTGCGTGGGCTTTGACGTAATTTTTGTATCAGCTCAATGCCGTGCAGACCGGTCAGCTTGAGCTCTAGCAGAAGCAGGTCTGGTGGCTCGGCAGCAATCGCCCGCAAGGCCGTTATGCCGTCATTCGCGTACTCGACGTCAAACCCCTGTTGCTTGAGTCGTTCGCCAATCGCCACCGCCAGTTGCTGATTTCCTTCAGTCAGCAGGATGCGCTTTGCCATGCCTGGTGCCTTCCTCTGTCGACGATTCAGCGACGTAGTTGATAACGTCGCACCGCGCGGTTGTGATCTTTCAAAGTCGAACTGAACTCGTGAGTGCCGTCACCCCGTGCTACAAAATACAGATCCTTGCTGATAGCCGGGTTGACCGTCGCATGGAGGGCGAAATGTCCCGGGCTGGCAATAGGTCCTATCGGTAGTCCCCTTTTCCGGTAGGTGTTGTAAGGGGTCGGAGTCTCCAGATGTTTGCGGGTAAGGTTGCCATCGAAATCAGCAATGCCATAAATCACAGTCGGGTCTGCCTGCAAAGCAATTCCAAGTTTCAGTCGGTTATGAAAGACGGCTGAAATCAAGGGCATTTCCATGACATTCCCCGCTTCTTTCTGAATGATCGACGCCAGAGTGAGCAGCTGATGGCGATTGAGATTCAGGCTCTTGGCACCTGCAAGCAATTCTGGAGTTAGTTGTGTGTGTAACTGAGCCACCATGGCACTCAGCAATTGTTTTGCTGTTGTTGAAGACGTGTAGGTATAGGTCTCTGGAAACAGATAGCCCTCAAGGGAATCTGCCTCGATGCCCTGGTCTTTCAAGAAACCACTGTCGTTGCACAGTGAGAGAAATTCCTCGGCAGAGCCGATGTCGGTTTTCTCAAGGCGTGCTGCAATCTCCTTGAGATTAAAACCTTCGGGAATGGTGACCTGAAACTTGCGGATATCGCCAGCGACCAAGCGCGTGAGAATGTCATCTGGCTTGGCCGAGTCTGCGAAGAGGTATTCGCCGGTATGTATCTGCCCTGTCGCTTTTCGCCAACGGGCCAAGAGGGTGAAGCGTCTGGCATCACTGATGACTCCAGATTGTTGAAGCTGGTTGGCAACGCGGATGAAAGAGCTACCGGATTTGATTTCAATCGTTTGTGGTTCTGTCGGTGTGATCGCCGTTGAGACAAAGTTCTGTAGCCAGAGTCCTATACACAACAGGAGGATGGCGATCAGAACAAAGAGGATCAGGGCCAGTTTCCTGAGGTGCAAAGTCATTAAGGAATACTCCAAAAAGAGCGTCGGTGAAATATCAGGCTACTGTTTGAGGGTTCTCAGGAAAAGTCAAGATCAGGAGTCTGCTTGATGCCTCGGAAGAGGCCGTTACGCCTTGAAGCGGCTTTCCGTTCCATCCAGCAGACGGCGGATATTTGCTCGATGGCGCCAAATTACCAGCATGGCAATAAAAAGGGTTGCCAGAAAAATTGGTTGCGGGTGGTTCAGCATCAGGATTAACAAGGGTGCGGACATCGCCGCTAATACTGAGCCGAGGGAGATGAAACGGGTTGTAGCGACCGCCAGCACGAAAACAATCAAGGCACCGAGGACTGCTTGCGGTGAGAGAACCAGGAAAATACCAAGAGCAGTGGCGACCCCTTTGCCGCCCTTGAATTTCAGGTAGACCGGGTAGCAATGACCAATGATGGCGATGATACAGGCAACGCCGAGTTGCGCGGGAGTTGGAGACAGCAAGGTCTTGTAAGCCAGTAGTGGTAGAAAACCTTTCAAAGTGTCACCGATGAGGGTCAGAATTCCGGCCAGTTTGCCAGCTACCCGGTAGACATTGCTCGCGCCGATATTGCCACTGCCTTTTTCGCGAATGTCTTCGCTACCCATCAGGCGGGAGATAACGATACCGGTCGGAATGGCAGCGATCAGGTAAATGCTGATCAGAATAATAATAAAAAGCAGTTTATCCATAGTGATCTCAAAAAGACAAAAGCAACCAACCGTTGGCAGATTTCGAATGAAAGTTGGTCGGGATGACTGAATTTGAACCAGCACCTTCTGTTCTCGAAGCAGGAGCAGTGACGAACTTGGACCATTTTGAACCCTGCATAACTAATCAGTTAATAAGGCGTTTTTAGCATGATGTCCCGGAAATCACAAGAGTATTTGCGGTAAAAAGGAATGATGCAGGGAACAGGCAAGATATGAAATTGATGAGAAATTCGCTTGAATTTTTAGATTTGTACCCTGCGTTCCGCTACTGATCTACGGCAATCTTGATCTTGTTGGATTGTTACAAAAAAGGACGTGTTGAAAATTAACGTTCCAGTCCGAAGTCCTCTTCCGTCAGTGAAGAGGCATAATCATCAAGGACATCTTCTGCTTCATCCAAATCGTCCACTTGCGCAAGGTTAACAAGCGCATCGCCTTCATGAACCAAAGGAAGGGTCAACTGACCTATGACAACACCGGTAAAAGGTGCCAAAATGGCTTCGCTCTCATCACCCAAAGGATCATTGATAATCCCAAGCAATGTACCCTTGCGCACCAAATTACCAAGTGACACCCGCTTGAAGAAAACTCCACTCATGGGAGCCCTGACCCAACTTGTTTTATTGGAAACAACGGGTTCCCTTGCCCCTGTTCGGCGGTTTTTTGGCAACATGCCGATAGCCCGCATCACGTTGAGTATCCCACGGATGCCAGAGCGAATCGCCTTTTCGTTGAAGTACAGGGCTTCGCCGGCCTCATAGAGCAAAACCGGTAAACCATGCTCGCTGACGGCCTCACGGAGGGAGCCATCGCGGATTGCAGAATGGATGATCATCGGAGCGCCAAAGGCCTTGGCCAAACGAAGGTTTTCCTCGTTGTCGATCGATGTGCGGATATGTGGCAAGTTGCTACGGTAGTTCGATCCGGTGTGGATATCGATGCCGTGAGTGGAACGGCTGACAATCTCTTCCTTTGGTCTTGGTCTTCCCGGGACGAATCGGAGAGGGGATGATAGGTGCAGACGAGTTATGCTTTAGCCCGGGGCACCAGAGAGCAACTCAACACTGACCTCCAAACTGGATAAAATATCTCCCGCGCCAAATTGATGGAATATCGATACGTCAGCTGCGTCGCGTCCATAGGCGATCGCGATTCTGCCACCCTGTATTTGGTTTTGTGTGGGGTCGAAGGTATACCAACGACCGCCAACATAAGCCTCGAACCATGCGTGCAGATCCATAGGTTGCAGGCCGTAAAGGTAGCCGACAACCAGTCGGGCAGGGATGCTGATGCTGCGGCAGAGTGCAACACCAACATGAGCCAGGTCGCGGCATACGCCCTCGCCACGCATATTGACCTCTGTGGCCGAGATTGGGAAAGGACTCGAGCCGGGTGTGTAGCGGATGGAGCTGCGTACCCAACTGTCGATGTTTGCGACCTGGTCGTAACCTGGTTGTGCTCCGGCTACGATGTCCCGCGCGAGATCCCCAAAGCGGTCCGATTCGCAATACCGGCTTGGAAGTAAATAGGCGAGGACTGATTCCGGCAGGTTCTGAATTTCAACAAAGCAGGCTCCCGGAGCGGTGTCAAACTCATCTGCAGTCATGACTTCAGCCGAGGTGTGAATTGAGAATGTCCCCTCAGGTGCGACCAGACGTTGGCAGAGGTTGCCATAACCATCAGTATATTCCACGACGGGAACGTGAGGAGATAGCGTGTAAGACTCGCGGGCGACCCATTGTTGCGAGCCGCTGCGAGGACGTAATATCAAAACCAAAGGCGTATATGCAACCATCTGAAAATTGATATTACATGTCGCTTTAATCCATGTCATAGGTAGAAATCCTGTCGTCATTCATGCGACACATCACTCTAAGGTTCTTGACTCAGTTGTGGAATCGATATCTTGAGGGCTGAAAAACTCTGTTTGCACAGCAGCGCCAAGGGCGTTGATTCGAGTCTGCGTACTATCGAGATATTCGTGTAGCCCGTGCTCAAAAATATCTTCCAGAGAAGCGAAATTAAACTCAGAAAGCAATCTCCCCAAGCTTTGTTCGGCTTTGTTGGCAAAGGTTCCTCGCGGGCTTCCGGTGATGTTGTTCATTGAGATCATTGCCGTCACAATACAGTAGTGAACAGCGCGGGGAAAGTTTGCATCGAGCAGGAGGAAATCGACAATCTTCTTCGGGTCAATCCGGCCGTGCCGTTTGCGGTACATCTCGAAAGCACTGGCCGAGCGCAACAGTGCCCCCCAGAGGATGTTGTCGTAAGGGCTACCGATGTAGTCGACCGATGGCAGCAGAATAAAATATTTGACGTCAAGGAGCCTGGAGGTTTTGTCTGCACGCTCCAGCATGCGGCCCATTCTGCCGAAATGCCAACCTTCACCGTGGTTCATGGTCGAGTCTGTGATGCCGATAAAGGCATGACTCGCCGTCATGATATCGACAAAAAACTGGTGAGGCAGGTCCATCGATTCCTCTTTTGCCGCAGTATTGATCATCAGGTAAAAGGTGTTGAGCTGCTCCCACATTTCTGAGCTGATATATTCCCGGACAGAACGGGCATTTTCCCGTGCCGCACGGACGCAAGAGTGGATCGAGTTGGGGTTGTCGCGATCGAAAACCAGAAATTCTATAGCGTTTTCCCGATTGGCCTCACCATACAGTTTTGCGAACAGTTCGTGGTCTCCGGTGGTATTGATGAGCGGTTGCCACTGATCGCTGGCACTGTCAGGAATGTCCAGGGTCATGTCGTAGTTGGCATCAATAAAACGGGCAACATTCTCAGCACGTTCAATATAGCGATTCAGCCAGTAGATAGAGTTGGCGACACGACTCAGCATTATAATCCCTCCTCTTTTTGCAGCGCAGATTCAGGAGAGGGGCCACCTTCAGCATTAAGGACCCAGGTGTCCTTACTCCCTCCTCCCTGTGAGGAGTTGACGACCAAAGAACCTTTCTTCAACGCAACCCTGGTTAATCCACCGGGCAGAACGTAGGTGCTTTTTGCTCCGTAGAGGATATATGGACGCAGGTCGACGTGGCGCCCCTCGAAGTGATCATCAACCAGTACCGGCACTCGAGATAGTGCGAGAGTCGGTTGCGCGATATAGGTGCGAGGGTTGGCTTTGATGCGCTTGGCAAATTCTTCTTGCTCGGCAACGGTGGAATGGGGGCCGACCAGCATGCCGTAGCCACCCGATTCGTTGACAGCCTTGACCACCAGCTTGTCGAGATTCTCTAGCACATACTGCCGGTCGTCTTCACGCCAACAGGCGTAGGTGGGAACATTGTTGATGATCGGCTCTTCGTCAAGATAATAGCGAATGATTTCAGGAACATAAGCGTAAACCGCTTTATCGTCGGCAACTCCGGTTCCGGGGGCATTGGCCAGAGCCACTTTTCCTGCGCTGTAGGCCTTCATCAGGCCCGGAACGCCAAGCATCGAATCGGCACGGAAGGTTGTGGGGTCCATGAAATCATCATCTATTCTTCGGTAGATGACGTCCACCCGCTCCAACCCCTTCGTCGTCCTCATCATGACTTCGCCGTCTTTAACCACCAGATCGCCCCCCTCAACCAGCGGGACCCCCATCTGCTGGGACAGGAAGCTGTGCTCGAAATAGGCCGAGTTGTAAATTCCCGGCGTCCAGACCACAACGTTCGGTATCCGAACCCCCGGGTTCGCCAGTCCCTGCAGCATATCGAGCAGGCGACTGGGGTAGTCGGTGACCGGCTGAACACTGCAGGCATCAAAGACCATCGGGAAGGTCCGTTTCATCAGCATCCGATTTTCCAGGACATAGGACACGCCCGACGGACAGCGCAAATTGTCTTCGAGGACATAGTATTCGCCATCCCCGCCCCGGACCAGATCGGTCCCGGTAATGTGGCACCAGATGCCGCCGGGAGGTTTTAAGCCGATACAGGGCTTGCGAAAACCGTCCGCAGAAAGAACCAGTTCGGCAGGCACAATACCGTCCTTGAGAATATTCTGATCGTTATAAACATCATCGATAAAGCTGTTCAGGGCCTTGATCCGCTGTTTCAGCCCCCGCTCAATGATCTCCCACTCTTTGGCCTGAACAATCCGCGGCACAATATCGAAAGGGAAAATTTTTTCCGTTTGTGCTTCACTGCCATACACATTAAAAGTGATCCCCAGATTCAGGAGTGCTCTCTCGGCAGCTTTCTGGCGCCGTTGCAGCTCCGATTCCGGCAAGGCATTGACCCTCTGGATCAGGAGGTCAGCGCCTGGACGCGGCTTGCCTTGTGAGTCAAATACTTCGTCGTAGAAACCCTCTGTATCATAACCATCAAATCTCATCTGATACTCCTTGCCGAAAACGACTGCCAATCTTACTTGAGGTCAGGAACAAAATCGATGCTTAGTCAGCTGCTTTGTGACTGGACTTGTGACTGGTAATAAAGGATGTTATCAGGGACTCTGGCAACGTCCACTGAAACAACCACTTTATGTTTTCCTCCCCCTAAAGCAAATCCTCTCAAGGGAGAAACATCGGAAAAATCGCGTCCCCAGGCGACGGTAATGTGCTGTTCACCGGGGATCTGATTATTCGTCGGGTCAAAGTCGATCCACCCGGCATCCGCAGCGTAAACTGAAAACCAGGCGTGCGAGGCATCAGCGCCAATCAGTCGTTCCTGTCCCGGTGGCGGCAGGGTTTCAATGTAACCGCTGATGTAACGAGCCGCAAGGCCGATTGAGCGCAGACAAGCGACGCCAATATGGGCAAAATCCTGACAGACCCCGCTGCGGGCGACCATGATTTCAGAAAGTGGTGTGTCGATGGTTGTGCTCTTCTGGTCGTAGGTAAAGTCACGATAAATCCGCTGCATCAGGTCCGTTGCAGCGTCTCCCAGTGGGCGACCGACGGGGAAGGATGTCCTGGCATACGCCTCGAGTTGCTGAGACCTTTGCGCCATTGGCGAATCATAGAGAAAAGGCAAAGCCTCAAGAGTCAGCGGGCTTCTATCGCTGGTCAGGTGGTTTTGTACTGATTCCCAGGAAAATTGATTCGCTGCTGCTAAAAGGTTGGGATCTGCAGAGACCGAGACTTCACTGATGGCCGTCACGTGCAACCCATCGTGGGGACGCTGAATGGCAAAGTGGCTGACACGATTGCCAAAGGCGTCCAGTCGCTCGCGCAGGTCGGAGGGGTAAGGCTCAATCCGCAGCTCACTCGTCAGGCATCTCTGTCTTAAAGTGTCACGCGGCAATAAGCAGGCTTCATTACGACACAGGGCAACCGGTGCGCTGTAGTTGTATTGGGTCGTGTGGGTCACGCGGTATTTCATGACTTTTTCCAGTTCGCAATGGCACCCAGGCGCTGCGGTACCTGGGTTGGGCTGAAATAAAGTTGCGTCAAAGCCTCAGAAAGTTTTTCAAGCCGCTCTTTTTGTACTGTCAGGAGCTCCTCTAACAACAGATGACTGTTATCACTTCTTGACAACTGAGTCAGTTGCTTAAGGTTGGCACTGCTGAGCTCTGCAAAAGCCTCACTGATCAATCTTCCATCTTCACTGGTCTGCGCTGTTGGTTGATCCTGTGGCAGTTCCGCTATCATTCTTTGCAGTTGGTGCAGCTGATAAGCAAGTGCTCTGGGATAGTTTTTGTCCGTTAATAACAATTCCAGAATTGACGGAAGTTGCATGAATGAACGGTAACGTCGTCTATAGGTAATGAGGCTATTGCTGGTTGATAGAACGGTTGCAAACATCTGCGCTTCCATCGATGGCTTGTAATAGGGAACCAGCGTTGCCCGTAACAAGGCTATCAAATTCAGGGCGCGTTCGAGGCTACGCCCGATTTTCAGCAGCAACCAATCGGTTTCCCGCGCCATGTTGTCATTATTCAGACCACTGAAAGCTGATAGTTGCAGAAGCAACTGATTGATGCTGTCTTGTAAGCGGCCGCTACCAATCAGGGAGAGCGATATTTTCGGGTTCCAGCTCTGCTGCATATTGTCGACAACTCGCCATGCGTCTACCGGGAGAGTATCTCTGACGATATATGCAGCATAGCCAAAACTCCGTAACAGTGAGCGCAGACTTCCCGGTCTATCGATATCGCTGGTCAAAGACATGAGCTCAGCGCGAGGGTCAGCCAGCTTTTCTGCGGCACCTTCGCCGATGAATCCAGGGTAGGTCGATGTGACACGAGTTAATGCCTGTAATAAATGTTCCAGGCTCCGGCGATCATCAGGGTCACGAAAGTCATTGAATTCAATGAGCTTGGCGAGGATCGACCGAAGCAGGCGGGCGGTTGCTTCGGCGCGTTCGGCATAACGACCAGCCCAGAACAGGTTTTCGGCAGCCCGGCTCGGCAGCGAACCCAACAAGGGCTCAATGAGCCGATCCGGAGGGGCTTGTCGCCAGAGATTGACCTGCTTATCCAACTCCGTGGTCAGAACCCAGGTGTCTTTGCTGTACCCGCCTTCCTTCGACGTGAGTAGACTGCCTTCGTTTTCGTTAATTCTGGTCAAGCCCCCGGACATGGCAACATAAGACTGATCCTTTGCTGTCAGGAAGGTGCTTAAAATGAACGGTCGATGTTCTATCGTATCGGTCACAAAAGTAGGAACCGTTGCCAGGTTGGCAGGTTCCTGACCAACATACAGGTGCGGATTGGCGAGAATCCTCTCTCGACAGACACTGAGTTCGGATTCGCTTCGTTGTCCCGGCATCAATTCAGGGAAATCCGGGAGTGGATGGATAGGTTTTATAACCAGTTTATGCAGATTCTGCAGTACGAATTCGCGCTCACGCGGTTGTCCACACCACCAGGTGGCAACGGATGGCAGACGCAATTCTTCGCCTAATAAATACTGTGAAATTCCCGGCAAAAAAGCCATCAATGCCGGGTTCTGCAACACGCTGCTGCCGATAGCATTAGCCGTTGTGACGTTGCCACGCCGGATCGCTTCCAGCAATCCGGGAACGCCAAGCAGTGATTCTCCGCGAAGCTCGAGAGGATCGCAAAGCGTATCTTCGAGTCGGTTTAGAATGACATCAACCTGGCGCAGTCCGCCAACTGATTTGAGCCAGACACAGCCGTCACGAACAACCAGGTCCCCACCTTGAACCAGGGTGTAACCAAGGTACGATGCGAGATATGCGTGTTCAAAATAAAATGCATGTTCCGGGCCGGGGGTAAGGACCACGATGCGTGGTTCAGTTTTGTGAGGCGCTAAAAGCGCCAATCGGTTCCGTAAGACGCGAAAGAACATGGCCAGGCGGTGAACCTGAAAACCTTGATATAGCCGGGGAAAGCTGCGCGTCATGACGACACGATTTTCTAACGCGTATCCGGAGCCAAACGGAGGGGTGGGGTGGTCATCAAGAACCCAGAAGCGGCCATCCCTAGCTCTTGCAATATTGGCAGAATAAAGGTTCAGATGGCGCCCACCAGGGGGGAGAATCCCAATGCAAGGCCAGAGGAACCCCTTGTGTGTAAAAACCAGCTCCGGCGGTAGCAGGCCATTTTCAACCAGTTTCTGTGGCCCGTAGATGTCGGCAAGGATCAGATTGAGTAATTCTGCTCGCTGCACTAACCCCAACTCAACCTGCGCCCATTCGTCGCTGCCAATAACCAGTGGGATCGGGTCAAATTGCCAGGCGCGTGGTTTGTCTGCGGGGCCAAAAAGATTATGGGTCGCGCCATTCTCGCGTAAAAGTCGCTGAGCCTCTTTGCGTCGACTTGCCAACTTTTTGTTGCCGATTTTCTCGAGAGTCTGCAAGAGTATCTGCTCATGCGGGAGATGTCTCTCGCCACCGGCGCCGAGTTCATTATATTTGCCCAGCTCAGTCGAATAAGACTGGGAACCGTATTTTTTGCGTCTGTCTGTTTCTATCGTCACGTTTATGGTCTCACTCCGCCCGCTTGCGATCTTCGAACCAGGCAGAAACTGTTATTTTGTCGGTGCGCAACGCAAGTCGAGAGTGTAGGGAAATTCGCCGCTCGGCTCTTCCAATGGAGGCGCCATCTGCCCCGGCGGCGTCCCTTGAGGGAAAAATTCGCCGAGGTTGACAAAGTCCGCCTGTGGCTGAATCGGCCCAGGAGTGTGTTCGGTGACCGTGAACAAAGCTCCCCGTCGCGACTCAGCGGTAATGGCATTGACTGGAAAATCATCATAATTTCGTCCCCCTGGATGGGCAACATGATAAGCGCAACCGCCGATTGAGCGGCCCGTCCAGCTGTCAATGACATCAAAGACCAGCGGCGAATGCGGTTTGATGGTCGGGTGTAGTGCCGAAGGTGGTTGCCAGGCCCGATAGCGGACACCGACGACGAACTCGTCCTTGCGGCCGGTCTTGCGCAATGGCAATCGACGGCCATTGCAGGTAATGACGTGACGCCCTGCCGTCAGGCCAGTGGCATGAACCTGCACCCGTTCCACCGAGGAGTCGACAAAACGTGCGGTCCCCTGGCTGGAAACTTCCTCGCCCAAAACATGCCAGGGTTCGATGGCAAAACGTAACTCCAGCTCAATATCGTCAATTTGCACCGTTCCGTAACGGGGGAAGCGGAACTCAAAGAAGGGGTCGAGCCAGTCGAGCTGGAATGGGTATCCGGCTTTCTGCAAGTCTGCAACGACCTCTTTAAGATCTTGACGCGCATAGTATGGCAGCATGAAACGGTCATGCAGTTCGGTTCCCCAGCGAATCAAGTTCTGCTTGTAGGGCTCTTTCCAGAACCAGGCGAGCAAGGTGCGCAGCAACAGGTTCTGCACCAGGCTCATTCGAGCATGTGGCGGCATTTCGAAGGCGCGCAGCTCAAGTATCCCAAGGCGGCCGGTGGCACTATCTGGTGAATAGAGCTTATCGATACAAAACTCGGCTCGATGCGTATTGCCGGTGACATCGATCAACAGGTTCCGCAGTAGACGATCGACCAGCCAGGGCTCGGCAACTTCACCTTCCGGCATCTGTTGGAAGGCGATTTCAAGTTCGTAAAGAGAGTCGTTACGGGCTTCATCGATCCGTGGTGCCTGACTGGTTGGTCCGACAAACATTCCGGAAAAGAGGTAGGAGAGTCCGGGGTGGTGCTGCCAATAGGTAATCAGACTGCGCAGCAAGTCGGGCCGACGCAGCATCGGACTGTCGGCCGGTGTTGCTCCGCCCAGCGTAATGTGGTTGCCACCACCGGTGCCGGTGTGACGGCCGTCCTGCATAAACTTTTCCGTGCCGAGACGGCACTGTCGGGCTTCTTCGTAGAGCCTGGTGGTATTCTCAACCAGCTCCGGCCAGTTTTTGGCAGGATGAATATTGACTTCGATGACACCGGGGTCGGGTGTGACCGCCAGTCGTTCCAGTCGGTAATCGCGTGCTGGCTCGTAGCCTTCAATCACCACCGGCATCTTGAGCTCTGCGGCAGTTGTTTCAACCGCGGCAATTAAGTGGAGATACTGCTCCAGTGTGCTCAACGGTGGCATGAAGATGTGTAAACGGCCATCCCGAGATTCAACACAGAGCGCGGTGTGTGACACCTCAACCTCGGCCGGTGTCTCCTCCTCGGCGACAGTGCTTTCGCCGGTTTTGTCGTGGTAGACCTCAAGCTCCGGGAGTTCCTCAAACTGGTCCCGCTCATAAAAGGGCTCGCGTTTCTCCGGGGCAACCCAGGGGAGCGAGTCGAGGGGAAGGCGCATCCCCATGGCAGAATCACCTGGGATCAGAAACATCTGCTCACGTCTGAAATTCCAGGGGCTGCTTTGCCAGGAGTTGTTGTCCTCGTTCCATTTTAACGGCAAGGCATAGCCGATGGGAGTTCCCAGCCCTTTACCCAACGCCTGTGCCAGCGCGCGGCGAGCTGCAGGATCTTTGAGGTCGGCTTTGAGTGGATCAAGGTTGTCCGGAACGGTTCCTTCTTGCCACAGCCAGTAAAGAACATCTTCATAGCCAGGGACCAGATAATCTTTTCTGATGGCCAGTTGTTGCGTTAGTCGCTCAGAAAAATTCAGCGCATCGGTGTGGGTGAACTGATAATCCTGATGGATGTCTGCCAGCAGCTCAATGTCACGCCAGATCGGGGTACCGTCTTTGCGCCAGAAGCAGCTGTAGGCCCAACGTGGCATAAGTTCACCCGGGTACCATTTCCCCTGGCCGTAGTGGAGCAGGCCACCGGGGCCAAAGGCCTCGCGTAAACGAAGCAGCAGGTTGTTGGCCAGCTCTCTTTTGTGTGGGCCGTCGGCGTCGGTATTCCACTCGGCACCTTCCATATCATCGATCGAGACAAAGGTCGGTTCTCCACCCATCGTTAAGCGGACATCAGCGGCCACCAACTCTTCATCAGTCTGTTGACCCAAAGCGTTGGCCATCTGCCACTGCTCATCGCTATATGGCTTGGTGACACGCGGATCTTCATGGATCCGGGTCACTGTATTGCTGTGCTCGAACTCGACCTCACAAGCTTCAGTCGCCCCGGCCACCGGAGCTGCGCTTAAGGGATGCGGGGTGCAGGCCAACGGGATGTGTCCTTCACTGGCCAGAAGACCGGAAGTCGGATCAAGGCCGATCCAGCCAGCTCCCGGAATGTAGACTTCGGCCCATGCGTGCAGATCGGTAAAATCCGCTTCCGGACCAGAGGGCCCGTCCAACGATTTTTCATCAGAAGTGAGCTGAATCAAGTAGCCACTGACAAATCGAGCAGCAAGTCCCAGTAGCCGAAGAACCTGCACCAGTAGCCATGCTGAATCACGACAGGATCCAAGGGCCAGTTGCAAGGTTTTTTCGCAGCTCTGCACGCCGGGCTCCATGCGGACGGAATAATTGATGGTTCTCTGGATCTGCTGATTGACATCAATCAGAAAATCGATAGTTCTTTTTTCGCTACAGTCGAAACCTTCCAGCCACTTTTTCAGCAGCGGACCGGGGACGACTTGCTTGAAATATGGAGCGAGCTCCATACTCTCCAATTTGCCGTAAGTAAACGGATAAACTTCCGCATATTCCTCGATGAAAAAATCGAAGGGATTATAGGTCGCCATGTCGGCGATCACTTCAACTTCGATGCTCAGCTCGCGAGTTTTTTCGGGGAAAACCAATCGGGCCAGATAGTTGCCGAAAGCATCCTGTTGCCAGTTGATAAAATGATTTTCCGGTTTAACTTTGAGAGAATAGGCATGAATCGGAGTGCGGCTATGAGGCGCTGGTCGTAAACGGATTACATGAGGGAAAAGTGAAATTGGTCGATCAAATTTATAGTAAGTATTGTGATTGCAGGCAACTCGGATTGGCATAAAAATCCTTATTTAAATACTTTGGTCGAAAGTGGTTAACGAGATAGCTAAATTAGCCCCAATGATTCTCTCATGAAAGAAGAAATATATCACACAATCTCAATTATTAATAATTTCCACTCCAGGTTCATGAGGCAGAACAAGACAATCACAAACCTTTTTGCCGATGGTTCCATCTCCACCTGTCATGATAATTTTCAATTTTTCACCGCCTGTCTGATCGTTTTATTGATCAGGATATCGCCATCTTACCTCAATGTCGTTTGGAGGTCAAAAAGCTCAAATTATAACCTTTGGGCTTGAAGGATAGGCCAGATCAGGTTCCCTGCGATGCTCCACATGATGATACCAATCAACACATCGAGAATCTTCCAGGAGACTTGCTTCTGGAAGAGGGGAGTTAGAATGCGAGCACCGTAACCAATGCCGTAAAACCAGACCATTGAGGCAAAAACCGCACCTATAGCAAACGTGAGCCGTTCTGTTTCAGGATACTGGCCGGCTATGCTTCCGAGAAGGATGACGGTATCGAGATAAACATGGGGATTGAGAAGGGTTAATGCAAGTGTTGTCGTAATGGCCCACGTAAATCCAGAGGCAAGGCTCTTTGAATCATCAACTGATAAAACTTCATTTTTGAAGGCTGAATGAAAAGACCGGAGCCCATAAAAGAACAAAAACAATGTACCGCCCCAGCGTGCTATCAGCATAAAATCGTGGGATGATGCGACTAGTTTGCCAAAGCCGCCAACGCCAATAAGAATAAGCAACGCATCGCACAAAAAGCAGATTGTGCAGATTGTAAAGACATACTCCTTCTTTAACCCTTGACGCAGGACAAAAGCGTTCTGACTGCCAATGGCAATGATGAGGCTGGCTCCTAAAGTGAACCCCTGTATGAGTGTAGTCAACATAGCGGCAACAAAGGTATCATGACTTGGTCAACAAGAGAACGCTTGCTGACCAGAGAGCACCTGCGCCCAATCCTTGAGCCGCCCCTTCTTGAAGACCAGTTTCTCATCCACAAGCTTTTGAAAAGGGAGGGACGATGCCGAGTGAGTCCACTTGTTTGCCAAGAGAGGAGCCCTGGAGACAAAACCCCACCCCGGAATTGGGATGAGTCTTGTTGTGATAGAGGCTTTTACTTGTGACGTTTCTGAGTTACCATCAGCAAGTCAATGACAGCCGAATCGAGAGGAAATCAGATATGAGTGAAGAATATGAAGTGAAGTACTCCCCCCTATGTCAGACCGTTGAACGAGATGACAAAAGTGTCGAGATCATGATTTACGAAGATGAGGAGGGTGGGTGGATTCTGGAAGTGGTGGACGAAAATGATAATTCCACGGTCTGGGATGAACCTTTTGATTCTGACCAGGCAGCCTTGGATGAGGTCCTGGAAACTATCGAGGATGACGGCATTGATTCTTTGATCGGTCCTCCGCCTGGGGCTTCTAGCTAGTTTCTGTCCGGAAACCGCCCTTTTCCGCAATCTCAGCGTCAAACTGCGCATTTGATTGTGCGGCGTAAAGTACTACGCCTCCGCTCAAACACTTGATTTCCCTGATCTTGCGAAAAATTGCTGGTTTCCAAATCAGAAACCCAAACTTTATCCATCCGTAGTTTCCGGATGAGTACTAGCTAAAACTACTTTTTCTCGCGGTCTCCTCACTACTGCGCGAGCGACCCCCTGCTCCCGAAGTCTTTGCAGTGACGAAAGCGAATCGAGGTGGGTTTACTCCCAACCATCTTCCACAAAGATCAAGCGAGCTTCATCGGACTTCAGAAAATTCTAGTAGGTCAACCCCCTCCAGACTCAAAGTATTGATCCCGTGAAGGTTAAGAGGGTTCCCCTTGCGACCAGGGAAACGGTATTGATGTTGAAAGAAACGTCTTTCGCTCTTACTGACACGCAGCTTCTGCCAATGCACTCGGTGTTACAGCATTCAGCTTCACGGCTGGGGCTTTCGGGATCATGGGATTGAATTGTTTATATGCTGCGTTTTGTGCATGAGAAACGTTTTGAAGCCGTGATCTGGTCATTTTTTCATGCCGATTACATTCGAAGGCTGTTTTTTCGGGGAGCTGCTGACATTGGTGAGTTCGTCGTTACTGATGCGAACCCAGTGTCCATGTTCAGGGCGGAAAACCGTGTGCACCTTGATTGGAGTGCGTGTCGCCCTTGGGTCGATCTCATGGAAAAAAGGCAGACTGTAGTAATAGAGACGGGTTGCAGTGCCGAAGCGTAAACGGCAGACAGGACGGCCATCAAAATCATCGGTCGAATATTCTGTCATGTCGATTGATCTGAGTTTGTGCTTTTTGTGAATAAGAACCGATGAGTGGCCGAACTTTGCTCCTGGTGGAATGTCGTCACAGAGAGTTTCTTCCGAGCAATTGCAAAAGAGTGTCACAGTATCGCTGACACCGGGTGAGCGAGATAGATATTCACCATAAAAGCCGTTAGCGACGTCGCCAAAAGCGGAGTGCTCTGGCTTGGGGTTGCATTCAATGACGGCCAACAGGTCGAGCTTCTGGCGAGTTTCAAAAAAGAGTTGATTGGCCTTCTCGATGATGACATTGATATTTGATTGGTAAAGATCGCGGTACGCATAATCGATACAGATCAGGGTCATGAAATTGAAACAGCTTGGCTGACAACGAAACAGGGGGAAGACTTTCCCTCCATAAAGGTAATGGTCGCTGTCGAGATT
>JAGXHM010000134.1 GCA_024636155.1 Deltaproteobacteria bacterium | reverse complement strand
GATAGGAGAATTCGGTGAAGGATAGCCCCGCCTTGGTCTCTTCGCCCAGACGTTTTTTGACGCTCTCCTTGGACATCATGTAATTGACCGTAATATGCTTGCCGATGTCGCGGATAAAATCGAGGAAACTGAAATTTTTCATCCAGTCGTAATTATTGACCAGCTCGGCGGCATTGGCGGCATCCGATTCAAAATCGAGGAACTTCGTCAACTGCTTTTTCAGACATGCCTCGTTGTGACTCAGGGTCTGCTCGTCGAGCAAATTACGCTCTGCCGACTTCCCCGACGGGTCACCGATCATACCGGTCGCTCCGCCGACAAGCGCGATCGGTTTATGGCCGGCGATCTGGAAATGCTTAAGCATCATCACGCTGACCAGATGGCCGATATGCAGAGAATCAGCAGTCGGATCGATCCCAACGTAGGCCGATGTCATCTCTTTTTGAAGTTGCTCTTCCGTCCCAGGCATCATGTCGTGGATCATGCCGCGCCAGGTTAACTCTTCGATAAAATTCATTTTCGATACCAACTATTCACTGTTTTTTGGTTATGTTTTAACTTTGGCTGCATTCGCAGACAAGCAGACATATCAATGACTCGGTTCCATGACCCGCTCTATCTGCCGGACCATTCTCTGGCAGTCTGTCGGACAATCAAGGCTGAAGCGAAAATTCGGATATTTGAGACCAGATTTTAGCTCATTTGAGAGTAATAGCCGTAGCTATTGGTCGAAAAGGAGCTGAGATATGGGCCAAACAGGCGAATTTGCAGCCAGTTCATTGATTGTCCGACAGGCTGCTAGCCTTCAACTTGAACACGCTCTATTCCTGTGGCCTTGCCGGTCGATTCGTCGATTGAGACGATCACACCACAGAAAACCGGGTCCTTCTTGGCAATTTCATAGCGAACCGGCATCTGGGTCAAAAAGCGCTGGATCGACAATTCCTTGCGAATTCCGATAACCGAATCTCGTGCGCCCGTCATGCCGGCATCAGTGATAAACGCAGTGCCTCCCGGCAGTACCCGCTCATCGGCGGTCTGCACATGAGTGTGAGTACCAACAACAGCGCTGACCCGGCCATCAAGGTAAGCAGCCAGGGCGCCCTTTTCGCTGGTCGCTTCGGCGTGAAAATCGACAAAGACAATGCGCTGGTCAGGGCCGAGTTCCTCCAGAATGGCATCCGCCTTGCGAAAGGGGCAATCCAGGTTGCCCATAAAAACACGGCCTTCCAGATTCACCACGGCGACAGAGAGCCCACCTGGAGTTTTGAACACACCGACCCCATGGCCCGGCGCATCGACAGGATAATTTGCCGGTCGCAACAGGGCGGGCTCTTGCTCCACACAAACCAACCCATCGCGCTTATCCCAAACATGGTTGCCGGTGGTCAGGACATCAATCCCCAAAGAAAACAATTCAGAGACCACATCAGGGGTCAGTCCAAACCCAGCGGCAGCATTCTCGCCATTTGCGACCACCAGGTCGATCATATGCTGATCAATCAGACTCGGCAGCACATCGCGGACTATCTCACGACCTGGTCGACCAATAATGTCGCCGATAAAAAGGATTTTCAAAACGACTCCGAAGGTAAGAGGAAAGAGCAAGAGAGGACATGGGGAGATGGAATAAACCATCCCCCCATGTTCCTAGCTTCAATGTTGAATTTATTTCGCGTAATCAGTCGCTCTTGTTTCACGGATAACATTCACCCTGATCTGACCCGGGTAAGTCATTTCGTTCTCGATCTTGCGAGCGATATCTTTGGCCAGAACATGCGCATAGTCGTCGGAGACAACCTCACTCGAAACCATGACACGGATTTCCCGTCCGGCCTGAATTGCATAACAGGAGCTTACCCCGTTAAACGAGGTACCAATGCGCTCAAGTTCAGACAGACGTTTAACGTAGGTTTCCAGCATTTCACGCCGCGCGCCTGGCCGGGCTCCTGACAAGGCATCAGCTGCCTGTACCAAAATAGCCAGTATCGTCTCCGGCTTTTCATCCTCATGATGAGCAGCAATAGCATGGACTATCTCAGCGGACTCGCCATGCTTCCTCGCCAGATCGCCACCGATAACTGCGTGCGACCCTTCGATCTCATGGTCAACGGCTTTACCGATGTCGTGCAGCAGACCGGCGCGTTTTGCCTGCTTGATATCAATACCAATTTCAGCAGCCATAATACCACAGAGGAAAGCGACCTCAAGTGAGTGCTGCAAGACATTCTGACCGTAAGAGGTCCGATATCGCAGACGTCCAATCAGCTTGACTATTTCAGGGTGAATGCCATGCACACCGACATCGAAAGTGGCTTGTTCGCCCGCCTCCCGGATCGTGGCATCAACTTCCTGTTCGGCCTTCTTAACCACTTCTTCAATCCGCGAGGGATGAATCCGTCCATCGGCAATCAGGCGCTCCAGCGAGATCCTGGCAACTTCCCGGCGAACCGGGTTGAAGCCGGAGATAATGACCGCTTCAGGCGTATCATCGATAATCAGGTCAATTCCGGTCGCGGCTTCAATCGCGCGGATGTTACGGCCTTCACGGCCAATTATCCGGCCCTTCATCTCATCGCCAGGCAGGGCCACGGAGTTTATGGTTTTCTCTGCGACATAATCACCAGCATAACGCTGAATCGTCAACGACAGGATCTTTTTGGCCTTTTTATCTGCGGACTCCTTGGCCTCATCTTCAATCTGCCTGATCAGCTTAGCCGCATCATGGCGAGCTTCACTCTCCATCGACGCCATCAGTTGCCGCTTGGCCTCTTCGGTGGTAATCCCGGAGACCTGCTCCAACTTGAGGCGTTGCTCTACAATCAAAACATCAATTTCCTCGGCGCGTTTTTGCAGGTTGCGGTCACGATCTGACAACGATTGATCACGACTGTTCAATTCATGGTCTCGTTCATCAACCTGCGCGACCTTGCGATCAAGGTTCTCCTCTTTCTGAACCAGACGCTTTTCCTGAGACTGAAGATCCCTGCGAGCTTCACGCACTTCGTCTTCCCAGTCGGCCTTCGCCTTAAAGACGACATCTTTGGAGTGGATCTCCGCTTCCTTGCGGATTGTGTCTGCCTCTTTTTTTGCGTTCACGACAATTTGCGCAGCTTCACGCTCAAAGTTGGCCAGTTTTGATCCCGAGGACTTGGAACGAATAATCGCACCGACGAATCCCCCAACAATCAAACCAGCGAGTAGTAGCAATATCATTTCTGTATTCAAAGCCGTCACCTCCCTATTGGCATTGTTTTTTATGAGACACCCTTGGGCGAAACAGCAACCGTCAGGCGAGAAAGTTTAATGTACGACTTTCTGTCATCAGCACAGAAAGCTTTTGGTCATGCTTTGCAAATGGCAACGTAGAGAGCAGTTGAGTATCGTAAGCGAAACCGACTTTCATACAATCTGCACGGCACGCTGATAAAGCGCGGTCATAGAAACCGCGGCCGTAACCGAGGCGATGACCGGATTGGTCAAACGCTACGCCAGGGATAACAACAAGGTCCAATTTCTCATTTGATACAGATCCAGCCCCTTGCGGTTCCAACACACCAAAGGCGCCGGGGACTAACTCCGCCAAGCTTTGGATCTCAACAAACTCAAGTGCATCATCCTTGATTCGTGGATAAAGCAGAATCTTGCCGACGGCAAGAGCTTGTTTGGCGACGATATCGGTAAACACCTCGTTATGAATTGCGCTATACAGAGCCAGACGGCCTGCGCGATGGAACAATTCCGAGCGCAGAAACCGGTGTTGGATTTCCACGCTAGAGTCAATGCAACTTTCGAGTTGGCGCGATCTGCGTTCAGCCAGAAACCGGGTTCTTATGGATCGTTTTGGCATGGGTAGAGACCCCGTGACTCGAGATCTCCGGGCGGAAGGGTTCAGATAGAAGGCGGGGTATATCCGACATAGAGCTTCTGCATCAAACTGTTGTTACTGAGGTCTCCACGCACAGCATGTCACAGGCTCGCTTAAGCTGTTGACAGCACTGATGAAAATATTCTGGAGTCCTGAGCTCATAAATTATGATGTAACCTGCTTCACGTCGTCTTTTATAAACGCCCATAGCGGACGGCAATACCATTAACCACTCTATCGTGAAATCCCCGTACGGAGATAGTTTGTTTCATCAACTTGCCTTGCTGGCACGGTACGACAATATCCCTATTCCAGGGCTGCTTCTATCTTTTCGACCAACCGAACCAACCGGTCATCATCCACTTCCAAGCGACCCGAAGAAGACTCGTCGCCGAGATGGGCCGCCGAGACGTTGAGCAAGGCCAAGATCGTCGCCTGCAGAGAATCAACAGCTCGACCGCTGGAGGTTACTTTTGCAATCTGGTCCTCGACAAATCTGGCAACACGGTAGACCTGTTCTGGGGGAGCCTCACTTCTAAGGTTAAACTGTTGGCCAAGAATGGAAACCTGAACACTCTTTTTCACTGGCCTTTCCCTTCCAGATGTTCCAACTTACCCAGCAGCTTATCAAGCTCATCGCAAACTCTGGAACGATCTTGCACCAATCGATCACATTCTGCAGTGAGTTGCTGGTTGCGTTCTTGCAGCTCAATACGTTCAGTTAGTAACTGATCAACAAGTTTTTCCAACCGCGCAACCGCTTCCAAAGCCACTTCAAGCTCCCCCTTTAATACCAGCTCTCAGCCTAGGTCAAAGATTACAAAAAGTCAAGCGATCTCAATCGTTAGCAAAGAGCGCTGCAACAAATTCATCAGCATCGAATGAGCGCAGATCAGCAACACCTTCGCCAACACCAATCAAACGCACCGGCAGGTCGAGCTGTGAGCTGATGGCCACAACAATGCCGCCCTTGGCAGTTCCATCCAACTTGGTCAGGGCAATGCCGGAAACCCCCACAGCCGCCTGAAACGTACGGGCCTGAATCAGGGCATTCTGACCAGTGGTTGCATCCAGGACCAGCAGAGTTTCATGGGGCGCGCCCGGGATCTCCCGATCAACGACCCTGCGTATTTTTTTCAATTCTTCCATCAGGTTGACTTTGGTATGCAATCTACCGGCAGTATCCAGGATCAGAACATCGGCATTGCGCGCAACCGCAGCTTTAGCAGAATCAAACGCCACGGCCGCGGGATCAGAGCCCTCGGCATGTCGAATAACTTCCGCACCTGACCGTTCTCCCCAGACTTCCAGTTGCTCAGCCGCCGCCGCCCGAAAGGTGTCTCCAGCACCGAGCACTACTTTTTTGCCTTGGTCGGCAAACTGCTTGGCCAACTTGCCAATCGTTGTCGTTTTGCCAACGCCGTTGACACCGACGACCATAATCACCAGGGGGCCGCTCTCTGGAATCGGCCAATCCGGCTTACCTGTATGCAAACGAGCGCGAACTTCTTCTCCAAGCACCTTATGCAGCTGGCCGGGATTGTTCTGATCAATTTCTTTGAGCCTTCCGGTCAGCGCCTGCACCAGTTCCTGGGTCGCCTGCATACCAAAGTCAGCAGTAATAAGGATCTCCTCCAGTTCTTCAAGGAACTCTCTATCAAGACTGGCATGGCTGCCCAGCAGGCTATCCATGCGACCGACCAGGGAGCTGCGCGTCTTGGCCAATCCTAACCGCATGCGCTGGAACAGACTGTCAGACTCTTCCGCTACCGGCAACTCTACCTGAGCCTGCAGGCTCTCTTCCACGGGGGCTTCTTCAGCTTCATCTGGAACGGCATCTTCTGCCACGCCACTCTCAGCATGGTCACTGATCTCTTCATCAGCCTCAACTGCAACCTCTTGCCCATCGTCGGAGCGCAAGTTCCTTTTCAACAACAACACAACAACAGCGAGCGACAGCAAGGTCAAAGAGAGAAAGATCAGGCCCAAGGCCGCCGTCGGCCCATTTGCGGCAGGGACACCTGCGGTAACCAGAAGATCAGAGAGCTTATTTAACCAGAGTTCGAAATCCATAATTAATCCTAAAACGTTATAAAGCTGTAAGGCTGTAGAGCCGTAGGGTTAAAACCTTACGCCCTACAGCCCTGTAACTTCGCAGCTTTCTTTTAAGCAATCTCCTGGTGGAGCGCCTGAATACAACGACGAGCTTCCAGCAGCGCTCGACCCAACATGTCCGAGCGATCAAGAGTCAGTACCAGATAATAATCTTTGGTAACGGGCAAGACCAGAGTTTGCGCTTTTTTAGTGGTGATGATGATTTCCTTGAGTTCATCATCACCGAGACGATCAACTACTTCACGCATACTGTGAAGAATAACCCCCTTGTGCGCACCAATGACTTTAAGGTCGTACTCATCCATGGTGCCGACCTGGTCGACAGCCTCGCCCTCCCAATCAGCAATAATTGCTCCCAGAGCTCCAGGGACACGTTCTATCAGGACATTCAGCAGGGGTTTGAAAGGCACGGGCTTATGCGACCTCTTTCATACACACAGACACGAGCTTGGAAACCCCGGGTTCCTCCATGGTGATACCATAGAGGTTGTCGGCAATTTCCATCGTCCGCTTATTGTGAGTAATGATGATAAATTGTGAGGTTTCGGCCATGGTTTTAACGAGATCGTTAAAACGCCCAATGTTGGCGTCATCCAACGGTGCGTCGACCTCGTCAAGGAGGCAAAAAGGTGACGGCTTGATCTGGAAGATGGAGAAAATGATGGCGACAGCCGTTAAGGCTTTTTCCCCACCGGACAGCAAGGTCACGTTCTGCAACTTCTTGCCAGGAGGCTGTGCAACCACCTCGATTCCGGTCTCAAGGAGATCATCTTCATCCGTCAAGCGCAGCTCAGCCTGACCACCATTGAATAATTGCGGAAAGAGTTCGCGAAACCTGGCGTTGACCAGATCAAAGGTCTCCCGGAAGCGTTTGCGGGTGGTCCGGTTTATTTTGGTGATTGCTGACTGCAGCCCTTCCAGAGATTTATATAAGTCTTCCTGCTGCGCCGTCAGGAACGTATAACGTTCCTCAAGCTCCTGAAATTCGTCAATCGCCATCAGGTTGACCTCGCCGATCTCGTCGATGCGATTTTGCAGGTACTCGCGACGTACTGCGGCCGAACCTGCATCAAAGGCTTCATCAAACTTGCCGGCAACTTCGGGCGCAGAGAGATCGATTCGGTAGCGCTCAAGAAACGCTTGCCGCATATGCTCAATCTCCAATTCCAGCTCACGGCTCTGCATCTGTCGGGAAGATAATTCATCGCGTAATTGCTGAGTCCTGGCACGGAACTGCTTGAGCTCTGCTTCTCGCCGCTCGATGTCCTGACGACTTTCTTCAAAGCGTTCGCGCAAACCAGCGAGCGTAGCCTCCTGCTCGACGCGCTTGTGATAAAGAAGCTCCATCTTGACTTTGAGTTCCTCAGCTTCGCTGCGCAGAACGAGCTGCTTTTCGACAGCCTCCAAGGTGTCCTGATTGAGCGTTACCTGACGCTGGAGCAAATCTTCTCGCAAGCCTCCCAAACGTCCCAAGGCATTGCGGCTGTTAGCTTCGCGCTCACGCAAGCTTGCCAGGCTGACTTTCAGGCTTGTGACTCCCTGACGCGCCTCATTTGCCTGCTCACGTAAGCCCTGAAGTTCTTCCTGCAACCGTGCGACCAGAGCTTCCAATTCGCGTTTTTCACCTTCACCCGAGACACGCGTGCTGGATGAAGCCCGCAACGTCCGCTGCAGGGTTTCATGCTCTTCGTGCAGCTGTTCCTCTTCCAGACTGAGGACCTCGATACGATCTTGAAGGCGGGAATTTTCCTGCTGCATCCCGTCAAGATCCTTTTGGTTGTCAACCACACGAATTTCCTGCTGATGCAGATCATACTCCGTCTGGCGCAAAGCTCCTTCCGTTGACTGGGACTCTTCACGCAAGGCTTCGCGACGTTGATTCAGCATGGCGACCTCGCCATCCAGACTCTTAACCTGCTTCTGAAGTTCTTTCATCTCCCGCTTCTTATGCAGGAAACCCTGATCAAGAGCCTGACGACCGCCACCGGTCACCTCACCTCGATGCGTAAGCACATTGCCGTCTTCAGTGACCAGCGCGACACCGAATGGCAACTTCTGCGTAAAATATCCGGTCAGATCGTCAACCAGGTAAACTCCTGAGAGGAGGCGAGAAGCGACATCTTGAAAACCTGAACGCCCTTGCAGAAGGTCCGCTAGAGGCTTGCCATTCGGCACCTTCGGAGCGTCAGCGACCGGAAACTCCGGCAACAAGAATGTACAGCGGCCTTCGTTATCGCGCAGAAAGGCTAAAGCTTCCTGAGTATTGGCGAGAGTGTCGGGCAGCAAAGCTTGTACGCGCTCCCCAAGGACAGCTTCAATAGCTGCTTCGTAACGAGCGGGTACTTCCAGGATGTCTGCAACCAGGCCCTTCATCCGCGCCTTGTGTTGCGCATCGGAGAGCAGTGTCTTGACACCGCGTGCATAACCCTCAAGGTTGTGCTCCAGTTGCTGAAGTGATTCGAGCCGCGAACGTTGGCGACTAAATTCCTCACGACGTATCAATAACTCATTTTCAACCTGCTCCATCTGCTCCTTGAGGCTGGTCTGACTCTCTTGTAACGTTTGCCTCTTTTGCACAAGGACAGCGCGCTCTTTTTCTATTGCTTCGAGAGTGCTGGTCAGACTGCTGCTGCTGTTCTGCAGACGCTCAAGTTGTCCGGCCACAGCCAACGCCTCATGACGGTTACGCTCAGTGACATCCGTCAAGGCTGCAAGTCGCCGGTCGGCCTCTTCCTGCTGACTGCTCATACGGGTCAATTCTGCAAGCAGGTGATAAAGTTTCTGCCGGGCCTGATCCAGGTGTCTGCCCAGGCTATCCTCTTGCTCAGTCAAATCCAGCAACAGCCCTTCGCTTTCGGTCAGGCGCACCTCTTCCTCAGCAAAGACCCTGACCTGTTCCTCCTGGGTCTGAAGTAAAGTGGCCTCCTCCACATCAGTCGACGTAAGACGACGGTCGATCTCGGCCAACTCCGCTGTAATTCTCTCCTGCTGACGATCGAGGGATTCAAGTTCTTTGGCACCATACTCGAGGCGATTCTCAATGCGCTGGATTTCACCGGTAAGGTGAAAAACACCCGTCTGTCCCTGATTCGCTTCTTTTTCACGCTCAATATGATTCAGGCGGGCCTGCTCCAATTCGAGATCAGCTCGCTCGAGCTGCCGGGAGACGGCATCAACCTGTCCTGTCTGCTCTTCAGCAGAGGAACCAACCTGGTTAGCCTTTTCTTTCAATGCCGAGTATTGGCGCAAGCCAAATTGCAACTCCAGTTCGCGCAGTTCTTCACGGAAGCCACGGAAACGCTCAGCTCGCTGAGCCTGCCGTTTCAGACTGTTCATCTGCCGCCGCACTTCGCTGACGATGTCACCGAGGCGCAACAGATTCTGGCGGGTCGCATCAATTTTACGCAAAGCGGTTTTTTTACGGGCCTTGAACTTGGTGACACCGGCAGCTTCTTCAATCAGAGTACGGCGATCCTCGGGCTTGGCATTAAGGATCATACCGATCTTGCCCTGTTCAATAATCGAATAGGCGCGGTTACCAACCCCGGTATCCATAAATAGCTCTGTGATGTCCAACAAACGACAGGGAGTTTTGTTCAGCAGATAGTCGCTCTCACCATTACGATAGAGCCGCCGTGTTATCTGAATTTCGGCATACTCTCTGAAAGAAGCAGGTGCCAGACCGGACGTATTGTCCATAACGAGAGTCACCTCGGCCATACCGAGCGGCTTGCGACTTTCGCTCCCGCCGAAGATAACATCTTCCATCAATTTGCCGCGCAGATAACGAGCGTTCTGTTCACCCATCACCCAGCGAATCGCATCGACGACATTACTCTTGCCACAACCGTTCGGGCCGACAATCGAAGTAATGCCATCGTCGAAGCCTAAAACCGTGCGCTCGACAAACGACTTAAAACCAGTAATTTCAATACACTTTATTTTCATGGGAGATAGATGCCAAGCCAGCAAAACCCGCTTTATTCCGCTTCTAATTAGCCGGCGATGTTAGCAAGCTCTGGTAATACTGTAAAGGAGATTAAGTGCATCAGACGCTGTAATTTTTGTCACACAGATGGTTGCTCAAAAAAGCAGTACCGGCTATGTTAGGAACATGATGACAACCAAATGGCAAACGAACCTTCGTGAAGATAATCTCCCTCTCATTGAGGCACTCTCCTTACGCGTCCCGGCAGCACCAGATGCTTTCCTTAGGCAGCTCTGCAAAAAACAACGTGTGACAATCAACGACCGAATTGCCGAAGCAGACGGTGTTGTCCTGGCAGGCGAGATGATTACCGTGAAAACATCCCAACGCTGGCAAGAATGTCTGGAGCAATCACGCATTCAGCCGGACCAGGTGCTCTATGAAGATGTGCAGTGCATAGTGGTCAACAAACCCGCAGGGCTTGCTATCCACCGCGCTCACGGACATGACGACAATTTGCTGTGGCGTGTGCAGGATTTTTTACGTCTGCGCAAAGAAACATTTCAGGTCGCTCCGATCCAACGCCTGGATATCGGCACATCAGGCGCAGCCCTGTTCGGTAAAGGGCATGCTTCGATCGGTCAGTTGGGAAAGATGATCATGGCCGGTGAGGCAACCAAACGCTATCTGGCCCTGGTCGGCGGCCGGGTAACTGCGCCAGGCGAGCTCAATTCTGCCGTTTCCGCCAAGGGGAGCGTCAAGGAAGCCTTGACCAGATTCCGACCAGTCGCAGAGGTTGGTGACTACACCCTTCTGGAACTGGAGCTGGTCACCGGCAGACGCCATCAGATACGATATCAGCTGGCAACAGCGGGCTGGCCGATTCTTGGCGATACACGCTATCGGGGCAAAAGCATCAACGGCATGGATCGGCCTTTTTTACACTGCCACCTGCTCTCTTTTCCACAGCCAGAGACGGGGCAGACCATTACTATCCGCTGCCCACTTCCAGAGGACTTATTGATACAACTTAAAGCTCTGGGCTTTACGCCAGAAGCTTACCTACCAGAAGCCACGGGCAATCCAGGTATTTTTGACTAACAAAAAAGTGAATAAACTTCTGCCACATAGCCGTAAATGCAGTTATAATATCGGTGGCTCGCTATACTTAACCTGGCCCTTTGGACTCCCCACAGCTTCAGGTTTCACTTCAATCTAAAGAGCAGGTTCCATCCCACCATGCCCGCAATTGGCCCACAACATAGAAAAATTCTACACCGGCGCACAGCGGCACGCACCGTCATTTTTTATGCCATCTTTGCCTGCCTGTGGATTTACTTTTCCGACGCACTCCTGGCATGGTTCATTAACGACCCGATCCGACTGACCCAGGTACAGACCATCAAAGGGTGGCTCTATGTGGTGGTCACAGCAACCCTGCTTTACTTCTACCTGAGTCACTGCCTCCAGATTCTGGGCAGACATGAAGAAGCCCTCGAAGAAGAGCAGAACAAAGCTCAACGGGACGTTCAGAATCGTTTCAAACAGCTCAACACCTTGTTCGATTCGATGAACGCTGTGGTCTATGTTGCAGATCTTGAGAGCTACGAACTTCTCTATGTCAATCGCTTTGCCGCAGATTCCTTCGGCCATGATTGGCAGGGGCGCACTTGCTTCCACTATCTACAGAGGGATAGAGAGCAACCGTGTGATTTCTGCACGAACAAGCAACTCATTGACAATGGCGAATCTGGCGATCCGGTCATTTGGGAATTTCTCAACACCAAAAACAAACGCTGGTACGAATGCTTCGACAAGGTCATCCGCTGGACAGATGGCCGACTGGTACGACTTGAAGTTGCTCTGGACGTGACCGAACGCAAGGAACTCGAAAAGATCAAAGACAACCTGCTCTCCTCTGTGAGTCATGAGATGCGAACGCCTTTGACCGCGATCAGTGGATTTGCCGAGCTACTCATGAATGAATCTAAAATACCCGAAGATCAAAGAGAGCACATTGGAATCATTTACCGAGAAGCCGAAAAGCTGAATGATCTCATCAACAGGTTTCTGGATGTCCGACGATTGAGAGTAGATCGGACGCGCGTTAATTATGAAAATTTGGCAGTTCTGGGCCTGTTGAAAAAAGCTCAAGGAAACTGTCTGGACAGCAAGAAACATCACACTATTCAGGTTGAGTGCCAAGCAGACTTACAACTCTATGGCAACCGTAAAGAGTTGACTCAGGTTATCTCCCAACTCCTCAACAATGCCTGTCGTTATTCTCCCATGGGCGGGACAATTTCTCTTACTGCTCAGAGTGACACTCATGAGGTCTCGATCTGCGTAGCGGACCAGGGCATCGGCATTCCGCAGGATGAACTGGAGGCAATCTTCAAACCGTTCCACAAGCTTGACGCTGGCGACAATCGCAGGACGTCAGGCATTGGTCTAGGCCTGTACGTGAGCAGGGAGATTATTGCTCTGCACGGTGGCCAGATCCTGGTTGAGAGCACTCTCGGCCAGGGGAGTACATTTACAATCTTATTGCCTCAGCTGGCCGACCAGGAGA
This sequence comes from Deltaproteobacteria bacterium, assembly GCA_024636155.1. Lineage (GTDB taxonomy): Bacteria > Desulfobacterota > Desulfuromonadia > Desulfuromonadales > BM103 > M0040. The sequence goes on along the minus strand of JAGXHM010000134.1, from coordinate 18,622 downwards.
ATTCCGGGATCGACAAGCCTCTGGCCTCTATCCCCTTATGACAAGCCAAGCACCTGAACTCTCATCACGTAAACGGTTGCTACTTTTTTCCGTACTGACAACGGTTGTCCTTGCGGTTATCTGGATTGCCTATTTCCTCTCCACCTTCGATCTTAATGACTACCGACAACAAGCAGAGGAAAAACTCTCATCCTTATTGACCCTGCCCGTACAGGTCGGTGCTATCCGTTACAATTTTCACGACACCAACCTGGCCTTGCACGTTGCCGACATGCAGATCGGCGGCAATAATTCAGCAATCCAGATAAATGCTCCGAGTATTTTAATTAACCTGCAATGGTGGGGACTTCTTAAGCGCAACTTAAAATTTGCCAAAATCAACCTGATTCAGCCGCAAGTCTGGGTAAGGCCTGCAATAAACAAACAAGTCAGCGTTGACATTCCCCAAGGAGAGACAACCCCGACCATAATTAACCGGGAATTATTACAGAACATCAGCATTGACGACCTGGTGATTCTTGATGGAACTGTACACATTGAAGTATCTCACCCGGATCACCCCCCGCGACAGATTGACATAACAGGGCTCGATGGCGAGTTGTCTGATCTTCGTGTGAACCAAAGAGCACAGCTCGCCCTAAAAGGTGAATTAAGCATTCCAGGGCAAGAAGAGAAGAGTCCGTGGCAACTACAGGGGGAAAGTTCTCTGGAACTGAGCGAGGACAATGTGCTGGAGCCGTACTTCAATCTCGATCTAAAGCTGGAAGATCTGGATCTTGGTGCAATCAGGGCTTTACTTGATGAACAAACGGCCATTTATTCCATAGCGGGCATAAGTGACCTGCGCTTGCATATTGAAGGGTCACCGAATAAAAGTATCGACTTTCAAACCGGGCTGTCATCCAGCAGCATCACTCTGCAACCCAACGGCGACTACACAGACCCCATCCGCTTCAAAAGTTTACTGGCCAACGGACGCCTGCAGACTTATGGCGATCATCCGGGAATCACGAGCCTGTCATTTCAGGTCGACGAATCCCGTGTAGCTGGCAGCATAACTTGGGCTCCACTTGAACAACCATTCTCGGTCACCATCACTCTTCTTAACAGCACCTTGGCCGTGCCGCAAGTCAAGCAATGGCTCCCGGATGCTCAAGAGCCATGGAACACGATCAAAGAAAACCTTCAAGATCAGGGCTCCATCCATATTGGCGTGGCAGAGTTTACACTGTTTAAAGACAGGGAATCACGGCAAGAATGGCAGGTCAACCAGCTAAAGGGAGAGCTCCAGCAAGTTGCCTGGCGCTCCGGAAAATCCCCCGCTGCAGAAGTCAACTCCCTGCCATTCAATCTCGCCGACAATCTTTGGCAGATCGACAATGGTCATGGCCAATTAGGCTCTCTCTCGTTGGCTCTCAATGGGTCGGGAGAATACTCCCAGGACGGCATCGTCTTGACGTCACTTGATTTCAACGGCGATGCCCCGTCAAATATGCTTTTGCAAGAGTGGCAAATCCCCCAACACGCGCTTTCGACAAACGGTGATGTCAGTGTCAGCGGACACCTGGAAGGCCCGCTTGACCAGCTCAGCCTGGATCTACAGGCAAATCTGTCTCAACTCAGCGCCAGCCACCCTGCCGGGTTAATCCTTGCGCCCGGGCCAGAGGACAAGCTGACGCTGCACGCCACCTTCTCCCCGCAAAAAATCAGCCTTGACCATGGCTCGCTCAAATGGTCAGTTGCAAAAGGGCACATCTCCGGCACTTACCTCACGGAAGACCAAGACAGCCTCGCTATCGACGCATTGCTGACCATTAACGACCTGACTGTGCTTGCCGAAGCCCTGCCTATTCTGAAGAAACTGCAACTATACGGTCAAGCCGACCTGAGTATCAGGCAAAGGGGCTTAATTGATGGAAACAGCCCGGAAATGGTTCTGACCTTACGCGACGCGGGCCTTCACGCGACCAGACACATTGCCGACCTGAGCCAAATCAATGGTCGTGTCCTGTTGACAACAAACGGCTTGACTGCTGAAAATCTGCGGGTTCATCTGGGGAAATCTCCTTTGACTGTTCAGGCACGGCTCGAAGACTTTGCCACCCCACGACTGCTCCTTGATGCCAGGGCGCCAGCCATTCATGCCGACGACCTGATTTTCTATTCCGACAAAGCCGTCCTTCGCGACATCAACGGACATCTGGAAATTGATAGAGACGGTCTCTCCTTTGCTCCAGTTGATGTCCGCCTCGATGGCGGCACAGAGGCCTCTGTCCGCGGCACAATTTCTTTTCATGCACCATTTAATGTGCAACTCGACATCACGTCTGAGTTTGCCCGTATCAGCGAAGTAATCAGCTTGTGGGCGGATCGGTCAGAGACTTCTAAAAAGCGTTCTGCCGCCATTCAAGGCATGACTGAAGACACAAAGACCAACGCAACAATCAAGATCAACGCCCTGGTTAAAAACGGCGACCTCTACGGGATGAGCTTTCATGATGCCTCTGGCGTCATCGTACCGACTCACGATCGGCTGAGCATTCACCCCCTCGATTTCTCGGTTGGCGAAGGGTTCTGTAATGCCCAGGTTCTCACCGACTACTTTACCGAGGAACCAACCCTGCTACGCATTTCTGGACATGCGCAAGATGTGGATGCACTGGAGGTTTATCGCGAGCTTCTGAATCAAAAGAACATCGTGCGCGGCAAGTTGCGTGGCGACTTTTATCTAGACGGAGAAATCGGCTCAAACTTTCTCCCCTCCTCTTACGGCAATTTCAACATTCAGATTCACGATGGCGTGCTGCACCAGTTCCCGGTTCTGAGCAAGGTCTTTTCTCTGTTGAACATATCGCAAATCTTAGCTTTGCAACTCCCTGACATGGATACCGAAGGGATGCCTTTTGACCTCCTGTCGGGGAACTTCCAACTGGATAAAGGTATTCTCAAGAGTGAGGACTTAAAAATTCAGAGCGAAGCAATGAACCAGTCGTATACCGGGCAATTTAATCTGATAGAGAAAGAAATCGACCTTGCTCTGGCGATTCACCCGCTCGGTACGGTTGACAAGATCGTGTCGCGCATCCCGGTAGCTGGGTGGCTCTTGACCGGGAAGGACAAAGCTTTATTGACAGCACACTTTATCGTCACAGGAAAAGCTGGCGACGCCTCCGTCGAATCAAAGCCTCTGGATACTCTCGCAGGACCAACAATCGGTCTACTCAAGCGAACCCTGGGGCTCCCTTTTAAACTCATTGAAGATCCGCAGATTCTTTGGGGAGGGGATGCAAATGAAAAATCTGGGGGTGAAGAGTGAAATCAGACGGCTCGCGTCCCCACGTGCACAGCCGCAATCCCACCGGTCAAATCGTGGACTCTGACATCGACAAAACCAGCCTGCTCCATCATCCCTTTGAAGGTTTCACGATCAGGAAATTCCAGCACGGAATCAGGCAGGTACTGGTATGCGCTGCGTTGCGAGAGCAGACCACCCAGCCAGGGCAGTACCCGTAGAAAATAGAAGTAATAGACCGCCCGGAAAAAACGGTTGCGTGGCGTCGCGAACTCGAGGATCACCGCGCGCCCGCCAGGCTTAAGAACCCGGATCATCTCGCCCAGCCCTTTCTGCCGATCCACTACGTTACGGATACCGAAGGCAATCGTGATGCCATCAAAGATCCCGTCCGGATGGGGCATCGCTTCGCAAGGAGCATTCACCAGCACAATTCGGTCACGGTATGGTGAAGCATCAATCTTGTCTCGGCCGAGGACGAGCATGCCCTGGGTAAAATCCGAACCGACAATCTTGACCGATGGGTCGGTCTGAAGCCCGACTTCCAAAGCAACATCGCCGGTTCCCGTAGCGATATCGAGGACCATCCCATCTTTCGGCACGGCCAATTGCCGGACAGCGAAGCGTCGCCAGCGTCGATCTACACCCAGAGACAGAACCCGGTTAAGCAGGTCGTATCGCGGTGCAATCTTATCAAACATATCGCGGATACCGCGACCTTTGTCAGAAAGTTTAGTCATTTGCCCTTCTATCCATTCGTTGAAAACATCGGTTTTGTGACATACCGATGATAATTATGTCATTAAAAATGTCAGGCTGAGGCATGTTAGCCAACATTCTTATTGTCTTCGCATGTGAATGCAACTACAAAGAACGGCTGGCACACCTTTCCGTGAAGCCCAGTGAAAATTAAACCAAACGACAAGAAATCATTGGAACTGCCTGTGACCGAAAAGACCCATCGACTACTGCCGATTTTCACCTTGATTATGGCCATGTTGCTCTGGGCAAGTTCCCTTGTAGCCCTCAAGCTGGCTTTTCGCGGCTATCATCCAATGCAGGTCATCTTTGGCCGGATGTTTATCGCCAGCCTCTGTTTTGTTATTTTCATTCCATCCTTCCGCAAACTGAACTGGCGCCGTCGTGACCTGAAATATCTCCTGATCATGGCCATCTGCGAACCCTGTCTCTATTTTATTTTCGAAGCCAAGGCCCTGAAGCTGACGACCGCCTCGCAGGCGGGCATGATTACTGCTATGCTGCCACTGTTGGTGGCGATCCTTGCGTGGTGGTTACTTAAAGAACATATTTCCCGCCAGACTCTGGTCGGATTCACACTGGCAATTCTCGGCGCTATCTGGTTGAGTCTGGCCAGTGATGCCAGTATAGATGCCCCCAACCCGGTGTTTGGGAACTTATGTGAGTTTCTGGCAATGGTTTGCGCTGCTGGTTACACAGTTTCGCTTAAACATCTCACGAGCAACTATCCACCACTCTTTTTGACGGCCTTTCAAGCTTTTGTCGGCAGTCTGTTCTTTCTCCCTTTTCTGCTCTTGCCGGATATCGGTTTTCCAACCGAGTGGCACAATGTACCACTCCTCGCCGTTGTCTACCTTGGCACCTTCATCACCTTCGGCGCCTACGGTTGTTACAACTATAGCGTGAGTCGCCTCCCGGCCAGTCAGGCCGCTGGTTATACCAATCTGGTCCCGGTTTTCAGTGTGCTACTCGGCATATTAATCCTTGACGAATCGCTCAACATGTTTCAGTTACTGGCATGTGGGCTGGTTTTTATTGGTGTCGGGATCAGCAGTTGGCGCAGGGCAACTGTCTTGGTACAACCGACAACGTGATCCATTGCCTATTCCCTGACACCGGAATCTAAATAAAAGTTAGCCCCCAAGGCGCCAAGGCACGAAGACAAAAAAGACAACCCCTTTACTCTTATGAAGCTCTTCTTTAGGTCTTGGTGTCTTCGTGGCCAAGCTTTAATTGCAGTCAATCTGTTTGCTTCCATCTGTGATAGGTGGGCTAAAATGGCGTGCGCGAAAAGTGGCGCTTGGTGGCATCCTGAAGTTTCGATACTGCCTGGAAGGATTCTTTGAGAAGATCCTGCTCCGTTTTGCTTAAGGCCCGCGGATCCAGGAAATGTGATGGGGTCTGGCCGTCTTCTATCAGGCCGATTTCATGACGCAATCGTAGAAAAATCAAAGCTTCAAAAGCGGCCCTGATGTGCTCGGCGGTCTCTGTAGCAAAAACATTTTCGGCCACCAGCGCCTGCAGGCGCTCCATGGTGGAGATGGCCTTGATCCCTCTCTCAAGTGCAAACATCCTGACACAATCGACAATATAGACGCAGCCGCCATACTTGACGGAGAGCAAACCTGCGTTATCACCTTCCTTTTCAACGTGGAAACGGCCCAAAAGGCCGAGTGGGACTTTGTAGCGCAGATCAAGGGTCATCATGTGGTAGAGAAAGCCCTGATGAGTCGCAATGCCCTTGGCAACCATGTCACGCAAGTCATGAGCAAGGTCAACATCGCCCACCAATGGCAAGAAATCAAAAAATATTGATGAGTTCCTCACATGAGTCGGTTCAGGATCAAGCAACCAACTGTTAAGTCGCTCCTGCCAATCGACCAGTCGACCACGCCACTCTTGATTGCGAACCATAACCTCGCCGTCACAGAGAGGGTAGCCCACTCTGGCAAGCGCCATGTTGAGCTTTTCGCTGAAAGGCACGAAAAAAGCGTCAACCTCGGCCTGGCGTTGACTTGGGTAATCCTCGAAGATAAAACCGTTGTCCTGATCTGGATAGAGCAGCATTTCTCGACGACCTGCGCTCCCCATAATCAGGAAACAGTTGCGGATATCCGGCGGCGTCATGCCATCGGCAGCCATCTCGTCGAGACATATATGGTAGGTCCTATGGATGACGGCGTGATGGATATGGGACAATATTTCCATGACTTCCGGGGTGCTGCGTGTCTCGGAGAGAAGTGCGCGGGCAACCCGGACAATCTCTTCGTGAATCAATGCCAGCCCCTCAACACTCTCTTCTTCTCTGATATTACCGAGTAACATCAGAGCCTTCTGGGAGCGGTAACGCATCAGATCGCGGGGTGTGACCACGCCTACCAATTGATTACGATCGACGATTGGCAGGTAGCTAAGGCTATGTTTGGTCATAAACGCCATAGCTTCATACATGTAGGTTTCAGGAGTCATGGTTCGCGGCCCGATGCGCATAACATCTCGGGCCACCATAGCTTGGGCATCGACATTCTCCGGCGCGAGCACTTTTGCCACCAGGTCACTTCCGGCAACAATACCAAGCGGTTCGTTTTCAGAATTGGTCACAACCAGAAAGCTGATACCATGCTCGGTCAACTGACGAGCGACTGCGCCGACGGATGCGTCGGGGGTACAAGTCACGACCGAAGAGGTCATGATTTCAGAGAGCCGTTTTTTAAAAGGGTACGCTTCCATCTGGGTCAGTGCTGACCCGGAATGTTCCGCAACGATTTCTGAATAGAGTTTACGGACCCGAGAGAGAACAGCGCTGGTAAAAAAACGGCCGATCTCCGGGTTGTCCTTTTGCAGTCGAAGCAGAATGTCCGCCGGGATAAGGTAGCATATCGTAGGCTTTACGGTGCGCACACCACCTGCATAAGGCTCACCAGTAAAAATCGGTGTGCCGCCGAAGAATTGCCCTTCCTGACGGTAGTCAACCACCATATCGATACCACCGGGTGAAACCAGGTTGATCGTGACCAGACCTTCCTTGATCACATACAGATAGCCGGTTGGCGGGTTATTGTGTTGGAGAATATCGTAATTGGCCGGGTACTTCTTTTGGCTCGCCGCTTCATGCAATTCTGTAAAGACAGATGCGGGGAGTTGGCAAAACGGCTCTGTTTCCTGTAAATGTTTGATCAGGGGCATATCAGCCTGTCGGACAATCAATGAATTGGCTGCAAATTCGTCTGTTTGGCCCATATCTCAGCTCCTTTTCGACCAATAGCTACGGCTATTACTCTCAAATGAACTAAAATCTGGCCTCAAACATACAAATTTTCGCTTCAGCCCTGATTGTCAAACAGGCTGAAAGATGAATAGCGTTGTATGAGGGTTAATGCTTGCGGTCTCTCACATTCGGGGATTAATTTATCATTGATCGCACAGAAAGGGCAATGGGTTTAATCGCGGGCTAAAGGACCGACGCCATACCAATAGAGGCCGCACGAAAAAGGGCTGTTGACTCGCAAAAGATGAGAGCGGAGGTGATTTTGTCAGCTCCGGATGCGGGGGCTGTGAGGGGAATGCCAGCCCAGCTTAGAGGAGATAATGCTACACGTATCGAGCAACGGAGTCAGGATCTGCTTTTGAATAACCTCCTGCGGCAATCTGAATTCTGGTCCAACGATACAAAGCACACCATGTAGTTTACCCCCACTGCCAAAGAGAGGGGCAGCGACACTGGCAATACCATCACCCAGGGCATCGCTATCCTGCGCATACCCCTTGTGGCTAACCGTCGCAAGCTGATCGATGTCTGTTTGCGTTCTGTCACTATCCTGGCTGTCTTTACTGTTGTTAAAGGCCAACAGAACCTGACCGGCAGCTGTCGTCTCGAGAGGATAGCGGTTACCAACCAGAGAGACAATTTTCACTTTCTGAGTGGTCTCGATGGTGTCAAGGAACAAAACTTCATTGCCACGTCGGACAGCAACATAGACCGTTTCATTGCATCCTCTTGCCAATCGTCCAGCAACAGGACGAGCATGCCGTAGCAACCCCATGCGGGATAAGAACTTCTGACCAATCTCGTAGGCAGAAAGACCCAGTCGATATTTTCCGGAAAGTTCTTCTCGTTCTACGTAACCGCGATTTTCAAATGTCGCCAAAAGGCGAAAAACGCTTGTCTTGTTCATGGAGAGCTTTTCACTTAATTGACTGATGCGGACATCATCATCAATTTCGCTGAGAGCTTCCAGAACATCGAGAGCGTTTTCAACCGCATGTATAGAATAAGATTCCTTATCTCTGGAGGTCACTGATAACTCCTTTGGGAGTCGAAAGGAAAAAAGCAGCGGGCAACTAAAAACAAAATAATACGCCGTTTTATTATTGTCAACAGTTTGCGTTAAAAAGCTTAAGTATTAAGCCAAATAATAGCTGTAAAAAATCACATTTATTGGGTGTTTCACTTTTTAGATGCACTTAGAAAGGGCAAGAGATTGTTTTTTTAGAATTTATCTGACATAAACAATATCCATAAAAATACTGTTTTAAAAAACCAGAAGGGGCAAGGATTGGATTAGGAATGATCACATTGGCGGTTCAGGCGACGAATAATAGGTTGATCGGCAGCAAGGATAGGGAAACCGGACAGATCCCGTGGAGACACCCAACGATGCTCGGCAACACCTATATTATGGAGAGTCTTTGAAAGAAGTAGGCAATGATAAGCTAGAATCAGGACTGGCCCCCAATCGTAGCGGTAAAAAACCACTTCAAAGATCTCCATAACCTGAATCTCGGCGTTGAGCTCCTCGCGTATTTCTCGGCACAAGGCTTCTTCCGGGCTTTCGCCAGGATCTATTTTTCCGCCTGGGAATTCCCACAGCCCCGCATGACGGCTATCATCCGGGCGTCGGGTAATAAGAACCTTGTCACCATCAAAAATAATAGCGGCAGTTACCAGCAACGGCATTTCATTTTGACCATCAATCATACGGTCAAGATAGCAGAGATAACTGTCAAAAAGCTATGATCTACAGTTATAGTTACCGCTTTTTACAGAGAAAAAGTGGTACTCAATAGCCTTGCTGCAAAGCAATGATCATGATATTTTACCATGATTTTTCTACATCATGACATCCACTCATACAAGGAGAAAGTCGTGTCAGTTTATGAGATTAAGCACCCATTGGTGCGCCACAAGCTGGGACTGATGCGCCAGGACGGAATCAGCACCAAGGATTTTCGCGATCTCGCCTCAGAAGTCGCTCGCCTGTTGACCTACGAAGCGACCAGTGATCTGGAAACAGAAAAGATAACGATTGATGGATGGGCTGGCCCGGTTTCGGTTGACACCATCAAGGGCAAGAAGATCACTGTCGTCCCGATCTTGCGTGCCGGGCTCGGCATGATGGACGGCGTTCTTGACCTGATTCCAAGCGCCCGTGTCAGCGTTGTCGGCCTCTACCGCAACGAGGAGACCCTGGAGCCAGTGGCCTACTTCCAGAAATTTACAAGCCAAATTGAGGATCGTACAGCTTTGATCCTCGACCCGATGCTGGCAACCGGTGGCAGCCTGATCACCGCGATCGACATGCTCAAGGAGGCTGGCTGCAAAAAGATCAAAGGTCTATTCATAGTGGCCGCCCCCGAGGGCATTCGCGCCCTGCAAGAAAAACATTCTGATGTCGATATTTATGTAGCTGCAATCGATGAGAAGTTAAACGAAATCGGCTACATCATTCCCGGCCTCGGTGACGCCGGCGACAAAATTTTCGGCACCAAATAATTTCGGAGCTATCTCAATGTCTGATAAACACCAGGAAAACCGCTTCAGTTTCAACCCAAAAGAGATGGTCATCGGTGCCCAGATGCTCTTTGTCGCCTTTGGCGCACTGGTCCTGGTTCCGTTATTGACTGGCCTCAACGCCAATGTCGCACTCTTTACCGCTGGAGCCGGTACACTGGTATTCCAAATCGTCACCCGCGGCAAAGTTCCGGTCTTCCTGGCCTCCAGCTTCGCCTTTATCGCTCCGATCATCTACGGCGTGCAGCAATGGGGAATCCCCGGAACCATGTGTGGCCTGTTCGCGGCAGGCCTCTTTTATGTTGCCATTAGTTTTGCTGTTCGCATTTTCGGCTCTGACATACTGCACCGCATCCTGCCGCCGATCGTCACCGGCCCCGTCATTATGGTCATCGGTCTGGTTCTGGCTCCGGTTGCCATACACATGGCCTCCGGACGTACCGGTGATGGCTCTGCCTGGCTGGTTCCGCAGCCAACCGCTTTCATCATTGCCGGTGTTGCCCTGGTGGTCACGATACTCGTCTCCCTGCTTGGCAAAGGCCTTTTCAGGCTGATTCCGATTCTCTGCGGCATTGTTGCCAGCTACCTGACCGCACTGATCCTCGACGCATCAGGGGTCTCTGCTTCACTTCAGGCGACATTTGATCCAGGCACACTGCAAAACTGGACTAGCCCTACCCTGATCTCGATGCAAAAGGTCCTGGACGCACCCTGGCTGGCGATGCCCGACTTCACGCTGCCGGTCTGGAACCTGCAAGCCATCCTCTTTATCGTACCAGTCGCCATCGCTCCGGCCATTGAACATTTCGGCGATGTTTTGGCCATCGGCGGCATCACCGGCAAAGACTATGTTAAGGACCCAGGGATCGACAAAACAATGCTCGGCGATGGCCTTGCTACCAGCCTGGCCGCCTGTCTTGGCGGTCCGCCAAACACGACCTACTCCGAAGTCTCAGGAGCCGTCGCCCTGACTCGCTCCTTCAACCCCTTTGTCATGACCTGGGCAGCAGTTACCGCCATCATGCTCGCGTTTGTCGGCAAGCTCGGTGGTTTTCTCAACACCATCCCGATCCCGGTCATGGGCGGCATCATGGTTCTGCTTTTTGGCGCAATTGCCGTTATCGGCATTAATACTCTGGTCAGAGCTGGCACTGATTTGATGCAGCCACGCAATTTGACTATTGTCGCTGTGATTCTGGTTTTCGGTATCGGAGGCATGAGCTTCGATCTGACCGTAGTCAAACTTGGAGGCATTGGCCTGGCTGGTATCGTTGGCGTACTGCTCAATCTGATTTTGCCGCAGGCACGCGATTAGTATTTTTGTTTCAGAGATGAATGAAAAGCACCCTCGATTTGAAGGTGCTTTTTTATTGGCTTTGAGGCGATGGTGAAAGCAGGTCAAAGGATGGACAGCATTTGTTTGAGTTCAACACGGCTCCCCGATACATACGCAGATGGCACCGGGGAAATTGCATAGGAATTACGTCCTCAAGTGATCGGAGAATCAGTGGCAACAGCATTAAAAATGATATGTGCACGTGCCAAATCAACGGGGATTATTCACCCCCTACCATTTGTATTTCGTTAATTGACAAAGCATTAATCGTACGCAAAAATCTTATAAAGTTGTTTCTTTACGTTATTCAATGAGGGCAATGATGATTTTGAACCACGGGGACAATCTTCAGACGATTCTTCTGGTTGATGATAATCCGATGAACCTTGATCTCCTCAAAGAAACCCTCGACGGCGTTGGCTATCGTTTGCTTGAAGCGGTGAATGGGCCGAAGGCTCTTGAGCTGGCGCGTCTCGAAGTTCCTGATCTCATTCTCCTTGATATCATGATGCCTGACATGGATGGTTTTGACGTTTGTCGCCTGTTGCGTGAAGACTCATTGACCTCTGATATACCGGTTATCTTCCTTTCTGGTCTGGATGACATGCGAGACAAGGTCCGCGGTTTTGAGCTTGGAGCGGTCGATTATATTGCCAAACCTTTTGCCCTTGAAGAGGTGATTGCCAGAGTTAATACCCATCTGACCATAAACCAGCTGAAGAAGAAGGTGCAGAAACAGCGAGATGAGTTGGAGAGTGAACTGCAACAGGTCGCTGATGCCCAGCGTGCTCTCTTGTTGAAGGATCTGCCCGATGTCAGTGGTTTCAGTCTTGCGGTCATCTATGAGACCAGCCGCTATGCTGGCGGAGACCTGTTTGATGTATTGCCTTTGGGGAACGATTGTTGGGGAATTCTTATCGCAGATGTCGAGGGGCACAGTAGTAGAGCCGCAATGTTGATGGCGATGAGTTGTGCCCTGATGCGTTCTTTCTCCGGTGACAGTAATGACCCTGCAGAAGTGTTGCACTATCTAAATGAACAATTGTGCAAAGTGTCCAGTTCGCGCATTGTCACTGCAGTCTATGCCGTTTATGATGCGAGAGATAAGACTTTGAAGCTATCCCGAGCTGGCCACCTGCACCCGTTGCTCTATCGTCCTACGACGGGGGTAAGCGAAATAGCCTGTGAAGGGATATTCCCGATGGGGATGCAATCCTATGCAGGGGAAAAGATTCCAGTCGAAGAAATTAAATTGCAGTCGGGTGATCATCTGCTTTTTTATACTGATGGTCTTATCGAGCAGCGAAATGGTGAAGATCAGATGTACGGCATTGATCGTTTGAAAGCGCAATTAACTAAGGCAGTGTTTGAATCTCCGAAGAGAAGTCTAAGTAATCTTCGTGATGATGTTGAAACTTTTGCCGGGGGTCGGCCAGCAGATGACGATCAAACTCTATTATTGGCGATTGTAGATTAGTCAACTTTTGGGCCGCTTGGTTAAATTGGTTTTGTCTGGTTCAGAACGCGACATCGCTTAATTTAACGCGCATAATCAAAGTGACAGGAATTTACTTTAAATAAATTAACGCAAAGCTGCCATAGAGATAACACCTCCCATCGACATGCTGCTCCAAATTGACCGTTTCTCACCTCTACCTCATGCCCAAGCCCAAAAGCAGGCAGCTGTCACCAGATTATTTATGTTTTTCTCATAATTGCGACTACATTGTTTTGAGGTACCCCGATTGGCAAAATACCAAGTTCTTTCTGCCCCTGGCTGAGAAGAACATCGCCAACTTTCTATCCAATGTTTGCAAGATGCATAGCTGACTTCCTGTTAAAAGTTGACCTATTCTGACGAGCTGTTTTTTAGACCACCAATTTCTCTGTCAGCAAAGCGATATGATCAGGTCCAATACCACAGCAACCGCCAATCAAAGTAGCGCCTTTTTGTCGCCACTGCTGTGCCCAGTTCAAGTAAGAAGAAGGCGTCAAATCGGCGCGTATTTCATCAAGTTCCTCGTTTGCCGTTGCGTTTTTTGGTTGTGGCGAAAATGCGTTGGCATAGGCACCGGTTTCAATCTCCAAGCGACCTAAGGATGCCAGTTTGTCTCGCGTTACCTGAATGGCGTCGCCGATGACCTCTGGTTGACAACAGTTAAACAATATTGCCTCAACATCCAGATCAGACATAGCTTTGACTGCATCAACCACAGGTTCTCCAGAGCGCAGTAACGGTTCCCTGGTGACCTCTGCATCCTCTAAAGTAAACGAGATCCAAACTGGTTTTTTCTCATCATCCAGCCTGTCGATGAGTAATCTTACGCTGATAGCCTCGGCCAGCAAACTTTGCGTTTCACAGAGCCACAAATCGACGTATGGACGAAGCCCCTCAATCAAAGGCGTTGCAATTTCAGCGACTCTTTCAGGCTGATACAGATCGGCACGGTAAGAACCGAACAGAGGAGGGAGTGAACCAGCGATACGCGTGTTTGATTGTGATTCCTGTACCGCTTCACACGCTATCTGGCCAGAAGAAGCCGCCAATTCTAGGCCTCGATTTTTGAAGAGTTCTTCACCGATATGAAAGGGAACCAATGCATAACTATTTGTTAAAATCACACCAGCCCCATTTCTGATGTAATCCTTATGCACCTCTTTAACAATCTCAGGTGCTTCCATCAGGGCCAAGGCAGACCACTCCGGTTGTTTGAAAGGCGCTCCCCGACGCTCAAGTTCTCGCCCCATCCCGCCATCCAGGATGGTAACCCTACGATTCAACATTGTCCCCCCTGTTCAGTTATGATTTATCGAAAGCCTCAACTACCCTGACCTTTAAGAACATGCTACCAGAGAGTTCAACAGAGCAGACGACCGCAGATAATTTTCTTACAATGACTCTCGCAATGCATGACTGGTGGGTTTTTAGCAAAAACTCCAAATTCTATGACCCTGTAACTTAAGAATTGACCATGGCAAAAGTAGACCATTTTTGGTTCCGATTACCCTGTAAGCGCGCTGAAAAGCAGCATAGCGGCAACGAGGAGCAAGAGAACATGTATCGCCTTGCGAAATCGCTCCGGTGAAACCTTTCTGTGCAGCCTCGATCCTAGAAAAATTGAGGTGACTATGACCGGCAGTGATAATCCGTAGAGGGTAAAGACGCGCTCATTCCAAAGGCCACTCAGGGCGTGTGCGCCGAGCAGCATGAAACCCGTGACAAAGAAGTATCCTTGAAGGGTAGCGCGAAACTCAGCGGGAGGCCACTCCCGCATGGAGGCAAAGATGACGATCGGAGGCCCATTGGTGTTGTAGGCTCCGCCAAGCAGCCCGGCGACAAAGCCGAAAAGATAGGAACTCCTTTCACTCTTTAGCTTGGGCACGGCGAGATTAGAGAGGTTAAAGCCGGAGAACAGCAGAATCACACAGGCCAGCACGAACTGCATTATCCGCTCATCCACCCCCTTTAAGAGAGCAATGCCGACTGGTATCCCCACCAACGTGGAGATGATGAGTCGAGAAGCAGAGCCGACCTTCAGACTCCTCCATGTGGTAAAGAGCATGACGATAGCAATGGTAATTGAGACCAGGGCCACGAGAGGAGTTGCTGTCTTGAGGCCGAGGACCATCGCAAGCAGTGGCATGGCGATCAAGGCGTCACCAAAGCCGAACACAGACCTTGTTGTGGTAGAGAGGGCGAATATGGCCAGGGTCGCCAATATTGTGGGATCTGAGAAGATATCCAAGCAAACACCAGGGGAGAGGGCTGAGACTCTCTCCACAGAAAAAAGACTGAACCAAACTACTTCATAATTTCAATCAGGTAAAGATTTCAGTCTTATTTATGTCTGCTGCATTGCTTTGCGGGTTCCGGATTGGCAGAAATGTAAATTCTTGCTTACCCAATGTAAAAAAAACCCCCGATCAGTTGATTGAGGGTATTTTCGTGTTTTATAATTTTACCGTGCCTTTTCAATCATCAACTCTTTAGAAGCGGACCAATACACCCGCGTAAGGTCCATCAAGCGTGGCATCGATAAAGACCCCCGACTCATCGACTTCAAGATCCAAGTACTGGTAGCCGGCAAAAATCCCGGCCAGCGGAATCGGTGAGAACTCGATCTGACCATCGACATCAAGGTAGCTGTTGCCATCATACTCCATATAACCGACTCGACCAACCAGGGCCACCCAATCTGCCAGGCCAATCCTGGCCCGAGCGCCGATAGTTGGTACGGGAGCAATCAGTGAGTCGCTTTCGCCTAAACCGGTGGCGTGATCGACCATCGACACATTGGCGTCGACTACTTTGACCGAAAGTTCCGGACCGAACTGCACTCTTACCGGCAGATCATCAATATTAAGGATGTTCCAGGTCAGGCCTAAATCGTAGATATCCATATCTACCGAACTTGCTACCTCGCTGTTGACTAAAAATGTCTTACCGTTGAAGACGAGGGTCTGATTCACGTTACCCGTGCCGGAGAAATCAATCGGCAAGTATCCGGCGGTCAGACGGAACTGTCCGAGGTTAAGTGCAATCTCGGCAAAGAGTTCCTCACTATCATCAAAATTCAGGTCGTCATCAAAATCTATTTTGGTTCCGGGAATGCCTCCATTGTCAACGGCAAAGATACCGTCAGGGTTGAGAGAGATATAGCCAGCCTTAAAAGAAATGATTTCATCGGCCCAGGCCGAACCGGCAATAAGCAGAAGAGTAAGGACAAAACCTGTGATCTGTTTTATTTTCATGGTGGACCTCCTTGTATTCTTATTCAGGACATTGCAAAAGACACACCAAGAAGACAACAACCTGAATGCTTTGGCTTTGCCCGGAGAGGATGGTATAGAAAGCATCTCACGGCGTAATCCGGTGACGATTTGTGTCAAATGATTCCGGGATATACCAGCTTCCAAGGTTACTCTAGCTCGCTGTCGGCAGGGAGTTTAAGTCAAAAGCTGGTTTTTTATTTATCATCTCGCAATGTTTCGTTGTGTTCAGTTGAGTGGTAAGAAGATATCCGGCAAGTTCACACTGTTTCTTTAACCGAAAGTTGATCAGATTCGTGGTAGGCTGAATCTTTACTCTATGCATAGAAAGGGATGACAATGAAGAAATCACTGGTAGTTTGTTTGATGGCTATTCCTCTGTTTTTAGTTGGCTGCGAGAGTGCTCAACAGAAGGCTTATGACTTGAAGGCTGACACAATCGGTACACACCGAGTTGTTGAGGTCTATACAGAGGCCGGCAACAAGGTCGCTACGATTGAAGACGAAAGCATGAGATTTGAGTTGGTTGGGGAACGATCAGTTCGGCTGTGGTTAGGTGATAAAAACGAGAAAGTAATGATTGGTAACATGGGCTTTATAATTACGGACAAGTAAAAGCTGTTGATGCTGAACAGCTAACAATGGCCACCCGGAGTTGATCCAGGTGGCCATGGTTTTGTCGTCCCAAATGATTCTATCAACAACACGCCCGATTTCGTCTCGGGAGTGGTGACATATATAAATGAATGAAAAAGCCCCCGTGACGAAGGAGGTTAGCAAAGGTCACGGGGTAATTTTATTCAGGAGTCAAACAGCGAAATTGTTTATTCTGTTTGGACTCTACTGTTTAGTATTAAGCAACGAACGTGCCAGCAGAGAGATATCGGCACGGCACAGTCAAACACTTGAATTTAAGATAGAAAAATGGAAAGCGTCCGGATGAGAAGAAGTAAAAGTCTTCGACGTAATCCGTTACATGCGACAGAAGCGTTACATATAACACGTTGCGACAAGAAAAATGGCTTGGGTTCCCTTGCCTGATTGTTTTCATTATTATCCTGAATGTCCGATCGGGTAGGAGGTGGGGTTACCCCCGCCGTCCTCCCACACCACCGTACGTACGGTTCCGTATACGGCGGTTCACAAAGCGCGTTGAAAGTTCCTGAGTTAGTCGGATAAAGATACCAGACCCAGGTTGTTGAAGAAAGATTTCCGAAAAGCATTGTTCATGTGCGAGGCTCCTGAATTCCACCAGGGGCCTCGTCCGTTTGTCGCGGATCTCCATGCCACACTGTCCGGCAATCCTCGTCGCATCAGGTTCTTGGCTCGGGTGTAAGTCCGCTTCCACCGACGCCAGAGCAGACAACGAAACTTGCGCCTGATCCAACCGTCCAGATCCTCGAAGATTTTCTTGGATTGTCCCTAATTTTCCAGACGCTTCATGGTGGCAATTTGATTCTTAAAAGTCACCACTGCCAAGACGAAAATTGGCGTGTTATTGATAGGCATATTTAGGACGACAACAAGATTGCCACCTGGATCAAATCTGGGTGGCCATTTACTGTTTATCAGGGTCAGTAAGAACTGTGCATTTCAAGCAATCTGACCGCCGTCTGCCAATGTGATATGGTAAATAATAAGCAAGCCGGTGAAGGCTTTGAATATCACCTTTTGGTTGTCGGCATGGCGGCGACCCTTGTTGTTTTAGGTGGAAAGAAATGGTCCCTAGATCGCTGGCTTGCTAAAAAAATCATGAAGGGATATCAATCATAATGAAATTGCATAGCACTAAATTTCTTACTCTTTTAGTTGGCTTGTTGCTTGTCATCCCCTCGACACTTATTGCCCAACCTAACTGGCGAGAGGGTACTGGCCATCTCAAATTGAAAAACAGTCTTGATCGACCTGAGGATGGATACTGTCTCGACGTTGTTGGTTCAGGACAATATATCCGTTTCGACATGCCACTGAATGCTCATAATTGCAAGCCGGGTCTTTATGCCGATGAGGCCGTGATTATGGAGTCAAATGGTACCATTCGTTTTCCTGCTTACAACAAGTGTGCAACGGTGTCGGGCCTTAACGGTAGGGCGCTTCCGGGTACGCCGTTGATTCCAGCCGGATGTGGGGAAAACACTCCTTTTTTAAACACGAAAGGACTTCAAACTTTTACACAACATAAAGACGGGAAGCTTGAGCTTTTAGGAACGGGGCTCTGCCTGACGGTTGGTAAAGAGTCTGACAGTACCTTTTCACCAGACCATCGCTGGCGTCCTCTTTTTGTTGGGAAGTGTGAAGACGTAGTGCCAGCAAGGTCGCAATGGGAGTTCGTTCCGTATCGCTAAGGTAATATCTATTCAAGCCCTTCATAAAATTAGAGAACCCTCGAAATACACACGGGGGTTTATCTTATTAGTCACCACTGACGAGACGAAAACAGGCGTATTATTGATAGAGCAATTTAGGAAGCTTTTTCACCCTGAAATTTAAGGCCACCGGATCTGAGTCTGGTGGCCTTTTGCTCAAGCAGACAATGCCACTCCATTCTCGTAATACAGACGATAAACAGATGATTTGCTGATGCCATATAACTCTGCAATCTCCCTTTTGCTTAAACCGGGTGTTTCATAGTCGCGTATCAAATCCTGAATCTCAACATTTGATAACTTTGGCT
>JAGXHM010000133.1 GCA_024636155.1 Deltaproteobacteria bacterium | reverse complement strand
TGAGCCTGAAACTATTAACTTTATGAGGAAGTTGTTAACTCCTCATCGTCTGGCATATAGAGTCCCTGATTTTCATTGTTAGTGGCTATACTCAAGTTCCTATGCAGAAAGCTTTAATTGAAGCCATAAATCAACGAGCAAAAAGTGCCCAGCGCAGCGCAAGCCCTTCTTTGGTTACTTTCTTTGGGCTTGGAAAGAAAGTCACCCGGCGGCCGGCCGGGACCGGCGACTGTAAGCTTTAAAGATTCGCTCATAAAAGTAAAGCTACCGAATAGTCATATTGCTTTTTTAAGAATTGGAACAACAAGATGACACAACGTACTATCCCGATTACTTCTCCCAACTTTATTCCAGACAGAACGCCTGACAAGCCATTGGACTGGTCTGCCATCTTCGGCAACACCCGACCTCTGGCCTTGGAAATCGGTTGCGGCACGGGCCATTTCGTCATTGAACAAGCTCGCAAGCAACCGAACCTTAATTTTCTGGCCATAGACTTCTACAACAAGGGCTGCCTGAAAACCTGTGCAAAAATTGACGCCGCCGGTTTGCAAAACGTCCGTGTCATGCGCGTCGAAGCTCGTTGGCTTCTGGACAAAGGGCTACAGCCAGAGAGTCTCGCTGCGGTCTACATTAACTGTCCGGATCCCTGGCCCAAAAAACGACATCGAAGCAGACGTCTGGTTAACCAGGAGTTTCTCTTAAAGCTGGCTCAACACTTGATGCCGGGTGGGGATTTCTTTTTCAGCACTGATGTTGGTAACTATGCGGAAGATGTCGCCGAGCATATTCATGGTTTAACTGGCTACCGCAACATACTGCAAGAAAGTTGGGTACATACCCTGCCCGACTATCCAATCTCCAAATACATGCAACGTTTTCTCGATAAAGGGCAGAATATTTATTTCATTCACCACCAGCGCGATGCAGCAGTTCTGCGCCGCGACTTACCTGATCCCGGCTTGCAACAAGGCTATCGCTTTGACTGGCAAAAGGCAGAAAATGACTGATTTTTTCACCTCGCAACTGCCAGGGACGGGAGGGACTATCCGTCAGCAGCCGGAAGACTTCCAGGTTGACGAGATTCCTCTTTACGAACCCTGCGGCGAAGGCGACCACCTCTACGTCAGGGTTGAGAAGCGTGGACTGACAACCTACGACCTGCTTCGAGAGTTGGCTAATGCTCTTAACTGCAAGGAACGTGACCTTGGCTATGCCGGACTCAAGGATGCCAGGGCGATCACCAGACAGACCGTTTCCGTGCCATTACGCAAGCCCGATGACGTCAAAGGACTGCAGATTCCCGGCGTAAAGATTCTCTCGGCCTGCCTGCATCATAACAAACTGCGCCCTGGCCACCTGGCAGGCAATCGCTTCCGGATTCGTATTCATCAACCAGGAGCTGAAGCATTACAGCGCGCCGAAGCAATTCTCAGTACACTCGAAAAAACAGGTGTCCCCAATCGCTTTGGCGAGCAACGTTACGGCGCCCTGGGGAATTCACACCGCATCGGCCGGGCGATTCTTCGCGATGATTACACTGTTGCTATCGACGAAATCATGGGAGATCCGGCCAAGATCGACCATCCCGGTTGGCAGCAGGCTATCGAAGCGTATCACTCTGGAGAGCTTGAGACAGCGATTGAAAAGCTGCCTCGTCACTGCAGGCCGGAGCGACGTCTATTGGAGATGATTAAAAATGGCAGGACACCGCGCAAGGCTGTCCTGGACATGCCTCGCAAGCTATTGAGACTCTATCTATCCGCGTACCAGTCAAGCCTCTTCGATCGCCTGATCGACATGCGTCTGAGAGCTCTGGATCAGATCTGGCCCGGGGACCTGGCGTACAAGCATGTCAATGGCGCCTGTTTTCTGGTGACCGATCCAGCAACAGAACAACCGCGCGCCGATAGTTTTGAAATCAGCCCTTCTGCTCCGCTTTTCGGTTATAAGACAAAGCTTGCCGAGGGCAAAAGCGGGCAGATCGAGCAAGAGCTGCTCAACCAGGAAGAGCTTACCCTGGGGTCGTTCCGTCTCTCCGGGGGACTGGCAATGGATGGCGAGCGACGCCCATTACGAGTGCCGATACATGCTCCTGAAAGCACAATGGATAAAGACGACTTGCTGGTCTCGTTTGCGTTGCCGAAGGGCAGCTTTGCAACAACCGTACTTGCTGAAGTCATGAAAAGCTGAGATCTCGATTAAAATTGGCAAAACCCTTGCATTAACTTACGCTAAGCAAGCCCTAACTTTTTCGTCGTAGCGGCCCCTAGCAACCTGTCGGACAATCTGGGCTGAAGCGAAAATTTGAATATTTGAGGCCAGATTTTGGATCATTTGAGAGTAATAGCCGTAGCTATTGGTCGAAAAGGAGCTGAGATATGGACCAAACAGGCGAATTTGCAGCCAGTTCATTGATAGTCCGACAGACTGCTAACCGCTTAATTTAGAGGAGCTCAAGGCCATGTCTCAAGCCAATGGACAGACCCCTCCCGGCAGAGAGGACCTCCGCGTTAACTTCTTCCGTCCCCGCCCGGGATTCATGCGCAAAGAGGTCACAATCATCTGGGTTACGCTTGCCGCTTGGGCGGTCGCGACCTTCGGCATGCCGATTTATCTGGCAATCATACATAATGACCCGACCCGCACTCTGGCCGAAGTTCCTTATATCTTCGGCATTCCGGCCTACTTCTGGTTCAGTGGCCAATTTCTGATTCTCTGGTTTATTTTCCTCTGTTTTTTCTTCAATGTCCTGATCGACTGGCTAAGCTCCAGTTATCGCAGGCGGCGCTAGGAGGGCGACGATGATGGAGTCCACGGTTAAATTCACGCCGTTTTTCCTGCTCGGCTGTGTTCTCGTTATCTCTCTGGTGGTGGGCCTGCTAACCCGGCGGCATGATAAGGGTGGCTACGGCATCCAGGTTCACTCGATCAGCCACGCCAAAATTGGTGCCGCAATCGCTTCAAACTGGATGAGTGCCGCGTCCTTCCTCGGCATTGCCGGGGGCTTTTTTCTGAACGGTTACTTTGCTTTCGCCTACATCCTCGGCTGGACAGGCGGCTATGTGCTCCTGCTGGTGCTGATGGGCAGTCAAATCCGTCGGTTCGGTAAATACACAGCCCCGGACTTTGTCGAAGCACGTTATGACTCGTCGGTAGCTCGGGTTTTTTCGGCTGTTATCGCGGTGATCATATCCCTGATCTACTGTGTCGCCCAGTACAAGGGGATCGGCCTGGTCTTCGCCTGGATGCTCGGTATCG
The DNA here is from genome assembly GCA_024636155.1 of Deltaproteobacteria bacterium. Taxonomy (GTDB): domain Bacteria; phylum Desulfobacterota; class Desulfuromonadia; order Desulfuromonadales; family BM103; genus M0040. The sequence goes on along the minus strand of JAGXHM010000133.1, from coordinate 6,252 downwards.
AATACACCCAAGCGCTGGTTTTCGGCGTATTAGTGACATTTGCCTTCCTTATGGTCGCCGGAGCCATCAAAGCATCACGTAATCAACAGATGCACTACCTGATCCTGATCCTCTCTTTCATTATCCCACTGATGATGATCGCAAAAAAACTGGGTTAAACTGGCTCGTACCCCAGTTCAGTTACGGTAGTGCTTTACGCGACCTGCCAGAGCAGGTCTCCAGCACCTACCTCTTCCCCTGGACCTTCGGCACACCTTACGAATGGATAGCGCTCTGTTTCACCCTGATGGTTGGCACCGCAGGGCTACCGCACGTGCTCTCACGGTTCTATACGGTTCCAAATAATCGCGATGCCCGCTGGGGCGTGGTCTGGGGTCTCTTCTTTATCGGCCTGCTCTATTGGAGCGCGCCTGCCTTTGGGGCATTTGCCCGCTCCTGGCTGACGACCTCAGGCACGGTTCTCGACCCGGCGGAAGCTCAGGCACTGGCAGATATCATCGTCATCAAAACCGCTGAGTGGGTCGGTCTCAACGAAATTCTGGTCAGCGTTCTCGCCATTGGCGGCATACTCGCAGCGATCAGCACCATTACTGGATTACTGGTCACTGCAGCCGGGACAATTTCTTACGATATCTATTATCGCCTGATCAACCCGAACGCCAACGAGAAACACCTGCTGATCGTTGCCAAGGTAGCAACTCTGGTTTTGGCCCTTCTGGTTCTGGTGATTGCAATTAATCCTCCCGGACTGATCGCCCAGATCACAGCGGTCGCCTTTGCTCTGGCTGGCAACACACTCTTTCCAGTTTTCCTGCTTGGCATCTGGTGGGATCGGTCCAACAAATACGGTGCCATTGCCGGAATGACTGTCGGAACCATGATCACCTTTGCACCGATTATATTCGGACACATATTTCCTACTCTACTCGCCGTGCTTCCGCCAACGTCTTCGGCCCTTATTGGCGCACCGGTTGTCATACTGACAATGATTATTGTTTCCCGTCTGACACCGCCTCCACCAGAACACTTGAGGCGTTTCCTGGTCGAGAAGGTACACAGCCCCTGAGACAATCGAGTCTATCGTATGACTGACATTGACCGCCATGTCAGCCTTGCTGTAATGTGCCAAAAATCTAAAATGTCGTTTTATTACAACGCCGACGATACTATAAAATGAAGCTGATCTTATCCGCAGGAAGTCTTTACACCTTACCACCGACCCTGGTTTTTGAAATGGCCAGGGATGTCGGCTTCGACGGCATGGAAGTCATCATTAATCATGACTTTGCCGGGTCGAAACATCTCGGACACTTGCAAGAGTTGCAAAGTATCCTTCCGGTACTCTCCATCCACGCTCCGTTCTTTGATATCGACGGCTGGGGAAACAAGATTGATCCGTTAAAAATTTGCGCTGAACTGGCACTGAACGCCGAGGTTCCGCTGATCAACTTTCACCCGCCAAACTGGTTGTTTTTCGAATTCAAATTCTGGAGATGGCTTAAGAAAATCAAAGATTTTCAGTCCGAAATCGGCCAGGATGGCGTTCTGATCACCATTGAGAATATGCCTAGCTTACCGCAGTTCAAAATGAACCCCTACCTGCTGTCAAAGATCGACAACATGGTGCGTTTCATGGAAGAAAAAAACCTCTACCTGACTTTTGACACGGCTCACTGCGGTTCTATGCACACCGATTTTCTCGGCGACTTTCACCAATTTTATGATTCCGGGCGAATGCGCAACATCCATTTTTCAGATTACGGCAACGGTCAGGAGCATCTTTTGCCCGGCCATGGAGCCCTTCCCTTAACACGCTTCCTTAATCATCTAAGGGAAACCAGATACGACCACGCACTGGTTCTGGAACTCTCACCATTTGAATTCCCCAAAGAACCGGAATTGATCAAGGAAACTTTGGTCGAGATCTTTGAATATTTATGCCAGGAAACGAGACATTCTTCGCCCAGGCCGGGAGAAGCGACAAGAGAAGAGATTAACGAACGATATACACAGAGCAGTGGGCGTGGAGAGAAATTTTTGTAGAAACACTCCCTAAAAGAGTCCGCTTCATACGACCTTTTCCAGAAGAACCAACGACAATTACATCGCAGTTTTTCTCCTCAGCCATCAGCATCAACTCTTCAGCGGGATCACCATACAAAACCAGCGATTCCAACTGAACATCGGCTTCGGCAGCGACTTTCTCAACCACGTAGAAAAGGCGGTCACGTTTTTCCTGCCAACCGGGCATTTCAGTGGCAGGCTTATCAGGGAAAAAGTCTGTAAAGGATGGTGCTTTCATGCTGGGCAGAACCAGAACGGCAAAGAGTTCGCTCTTGAACTTGCTTCCGGAGACTGAAGTGAGACGTACGGCCTCTTCTGCGGCCTTATCTGATTGAGGCGAACCATCAATAGCAACGATAATTTTTTTCCTGAGTCTCAGCATATTGTACCCTCCTGGCCGCCTGTCAGATGATCCAGGCTAAAGAGAAAAACCTGGCTGTTTGAGAGTAACAGCCGTAGCTATGAATCGAAGAAGAACTAAAGTCTGGGACAACCGAACGAATTTACAGCCAGTTCACTGATAGCTTGACAAGCGATTAAAACACATTAGCTTGAATTTACCTGTCAGCTACGAAAGTGTCAACCACACCAACTTCAAGAAAAGCAACTAATCTGTTTGACTTCTATAAAACACTATTTTAAAATCAGTAAAAGGTGTATATAAAGAAGCGCTAACAGTTTTCAGGATCGACCATTTATCACAAAATTTTCCATTCTTTCTTGACAGTTCCGGCTGTTTCGTTAGAAATTATGTTTTGCATAAAATAGAAACGTCTTATTAATTTTCAATTAAGGATTTTCAGACAATGGTAAGGAAAGAAAAGTCCGAATATATCATTCAGGCAGTCTCCCACGCGCTGGACCTTCTTGAGCAGTTCCATGATGATGTGGATGAACTTGGTGTGACTGAGCTCAGCAAACGCCTGAAGCTGCACAAAAACAATGTGTTCCGCCTTCTAGCTACACTCGAGTCACGCGGCTACATTGAGCAGAACAAAACCACTGAAAACTACCGGCTCGGACTCAAGGCTCTGGAGCTTGGCCAGACCTTTATTAAACAGATGGGCCTGTTACGCCAGGCGAAACCGATCCTCGAAAAGATGGTCGACGAATGCAACGAAACTTGCTACGTCGCCATTTTCAAAGAGGGCCATGTCGTCTACCTCGACATGGTGGAAACAGACATGACGGTACGTGTCGTCTCCCGAGTCGGTTCACGTCTACCATCCTACTGTACAGCCGCAGGCAAAGTTTACCTGTCCCACATGTCTGAAGAGGAAATCAGCGAAATCCTGCCTGGAGAAGAGTATCAGGCCTATACTGACACAACCATTAAAACACGCACGGCTCTAAGGGCTGAATTAGAGCAAATTGCCGCGCAGGGTTACGCCATTGATAACGAAGAACTTGACCCTGGTGTTCATTGCATCGCCGCCCCTATTCGCGATTACACGCGACGGATCGTCGGTTCGATCAGCATCTCCGGGCCAAACATGCGCCTCGGGGAAGAACGTATCGCCAAAGAGCTCATCCCTTTGGTCTTGAGTGCCTCCGACGAACTTTCGACTCGACTTGGTTATCACAAATAGAAAGCTGCCACATCCTACTTTGCGGCCCCTGCATTTGTGCAGGGGCCTTTTTATGCTTCAGCCAATCATTCCAAGGCAAAGAGCGGTCAGCAACCCCGCTCACCAGACGCATTGACACAAAACCCTGAGATGCTATGCTTCTAGGATAAATTCTCTAACAAATCAAGACACTTAAGAGCCTGTCCATGACACACCATAACTCTCAGTTCGACTGTTCGGAAACAGATTCTGATTGCCAAGCCCTGCGTCGCGATTCACGCAACCAAGGGGTTTCCGATCTGGACAACTTACCCTTCAGACTCTCTCCTCCTGGAGCGAACACAGCGGTGTTGCTGGTTCACGGATTTACCGCAACTCCTTGGGAAATGCGCCCCCTGGCAAATCACCTTGCCGCTCAAGGCATTGCCAGCCTGGCTGTCCGGCTCCCTGGGCATGGAACCTCGCCCGAAGATCTTGCCGGTCGTCAGTGGGAAGAATGGTTAAGCGCCATCCGCGATGGTTACCAAATTCTCAGTAAAGACTTTCAGTCAATTTACGGGATGGGGATGAGTACCGGCTGTCTCCTATTACTGGCCATGGCCAAGGAAAAATCATTTAACGGACTGATTCTTTTTTCACCTTACCTGCGTGTTCTGCACAAGCTCGCACCTTATGCCGGATGGCTGCGATGGATCCGTCCCTACCAGGTAAAACCAACAGATGAGGGGTTGAATGAACGTTACTACAACCGCAGACCGCTTGCCGGCGTCCACCAGATCAACCGACTGTTAAAGACTGTTCGTAGCCAACTGCCGCACATTGTCTGTCCGGTACTGGCGTTCAATGGTGAGGGGGATCAAACCGTGGATATCGATAGTGGCCGTCAACTGGTGGATTTGCTGGGCAGTGCTGTCAAGATTTACAAACTGTATGGTCCTGACGTTCCGCATGTTCTGACCCGAGAAGAAAATCCCTGCCGCGAATCAATGTTTGCCGGCGCGACAAGGTTTATTCAGGAACTTGAGAGTCCCGGTTCTGTCGTCCGGGTAAGATAGTCATAAAGCGCGGCAACCACGATACGAGTCTCTTGCAAGGTTCCGGTATTATCAATGACAAAATCAGACTTCTGTACTTTATCCGCCTGCGGCCATTGGGCGGCAATACGCTGCCTCGCCTCCGCTTCATTGAGCTTGTCTCGCTGCAGAAGTCTCGTTAGCTGCACATCGGGGTCGACCACGACCACCAGTACCTGATCAACCCGGCTTTCGGCACCAGCTTCAAAAAGCAGAGGGGCCTCATAAACAATCAAGTCTTGCGACGAACGATTCAATTCAGCCAACCGACATTCGGCCAGATGAGCAATTGCCGGATGCGTGATCGATTCAAGCAGGCTACGGGCAACCGGGTCGGCAAAAACTGTTTGTGCCATCATCTCACGGCTCAGAAACCCTCCGGGCGTCAGGATATCCACACCAAAGGCTTCAACCAGCTTGGCCAAGGTTGGGCTGCCGGGATTGACAACCTCTCTAGCGAGAAGATCAGCGCTGACCAGAATAGCGCCACACTCGACAAAACAGTCAGCAACAAAACTTTTTCCCGAGGCAATGCCTCCAGTAAGACCAAGAATCATAACAAACGCTTCTCCTGCAATCGGTCACGAAGGAAGTAACAGTAGACATCCGGCTTGCTTGGACAAAGCAGAGCCATCTGCATTATGATATCACCTGACCGGCCTTTGCAAAAGGATTGCATGTTCACCCTTTCAGCATTATCGGTTAGACTGATTCTCTCCCACAAACAAGTGGCAAAAGAACAAACTGAGAAGAGGGCCTCAGTACTGGCTAAAACAGTTAAAATCATTTAGAATGTTGTGAACTTTTGCGTCTGACGTGAAACTAGTAATGATATGCAGGCACTGGAAACCAAAACATGCAAAAAGCCAACGAGCTTCACACTCTGATTGCAACTGCTCTTACCGGAGTGGTCAAACAAATTAAAGCGATCAGATACTACCCGGCCAAGCACCCGGCCTTAAAGGCGACGGCAGAGGAGAGTCTGCGTAGTTTTGAACCGATCCTTGCAGAAGGGAATAATCTATCCCTGACAGTGCGCAAAGAAGGTTTTCTTTTTGATGACAGCCCGGTGGCTAAGACCAGCCCGGTTCTTGTGCAACTCGCCAACTTCTGCTTTGCCCGCCGCATTCAACATCTGACATTCCTTGCAGATCTCAAAAGCAGCGACCTTCACCACTTTGTTCACTACCTGCTACTCGACCCACAGATTATCCAGAAGCAGGGAGGCATCCAAGTCATCCTGGAAAAAGCCCGCCTGACCACGATCTGGACCAACATCCGCGACTTGGACGACATTCTGCTTCGGAGAGAAGAGATTGAAGCGTTGCCTGAAGATCCGGATTTCGATCCTGCCGCAGTCCTCAGCGAAGAGGTGGGGGAGAAAGAGGACCAGTCTCCAACTGTTGCAATGGACATGGAAACTCTACTTGCGAAGATGGAGCAAGAAACGGATGATGCCCGCTTCCAACGTTCCATTCAGGAGCTGATTCCACTACTACGTCTGCAACTCATTGATGAGCACCGCACACTCGTGCTGCGAGCTATTC
>JAGXHM010000132.1 GCA_024636155.1 Deltaproteobacteria bacterium | reverse complement strand
GGATACAACCGGACTGCAACAGGGATTTGTGAAATCGGCTCAGCAGAGGCATTAGTGAACACCTGAAAACACAGAACCCCCTTCCGGGGCTGGAAGAGGGCTCTGTCAGTGTGGTGGCGGTGCAGAGATTCGAACTCCGGACACTGCGGATATGAGCCGCATGCTCTAACCAACTGAGCTACACCGCCAAAAGCCAGCAAGCCGTCAAATCGACGACCATATATTTATTGGTAGCGGGGACAGGATTTGAACCTGTGACCTTCGGGTTATGAGCCCGACGAGCTACCTGACTGCTCCACCCCGCAACAAGGTTTCGGAATCTACCCGGACACCTTACTCTGTGTCAAGAAAAAACGACCTGCTTAGCGCTGCCGGACAAGAGCCGACAACCGCTCTTTTTCCTTTAGTAACGCGGCAGTTTGATCGGCCTTTTCACGATTTTCATAAGGACCGACCAAAACCCGGTACCAGACACCTTTCTTACCAAGGTCTGCTGACTCGATAAAAGTTGTCAGCTGGTAAATCTTGAGGCGATCTGCCAGTTTTCCGGCATCCTCACTGGTGCGAAAAGAGGCGACTTGCACCACAAAATTGCCATCAGTTGAAATCGCTGGCGCTGTTGTCGGTTTCGGCTTCGGCTTCGGCAACGATTCGAGTTGCAAACTGGCCGGTTTGGCTTCAGCTTTCGTTTTCACCTCAGTTGTCGGTTTTTTCTGTTCAGGCGGTAAATTGATGCCACTGCCAAGGGGAGCCTGTTTCCCATTAGGGAGATTGTCATAAAAGGTTAGCTTTTCCGATGCGGCTTCTGCCACAGGAGGTGGTGGCGGTACAACAGTGATCGCCATTGGCAGTTTAGGCTTTTCAACATCAACTGAAGAACCAGGCAAAGAACCGCCACTCTGCCCAAACAGAACACCAAGAGAGAAACTGACTCCTGACACCACAAGGATCAATACAATGATAACAACGACCTGTTTCCGCTCTATACGTCGTTGCGAACGTGTCACCACCGCATGCACCATAATTCCTGCCTCCCGCGATCTGTGGTCACATCCGCTCCGGGGCCTTAACCCCAAGCAGGGTCAATGCATTGGCCAGAACAGTACGCACACCATCAATCAGATATAATCGCGCTTGAGTCGTCGCCGGATCATCAACCAGAACACGCTGCCGGTTATAGTAACTATGAAACTGTGCGGCAAGTTCCTGCAGGTAGTAGACAACCCGGTGTGGCTCGCAATTTTGTGCGGCACCAATGACCGTTTCCGGGTAGCGGGCCAGATATTTAGCCAACAGAAGCTCCTCTGGCAGAATCAGGCTGGAAAGATCAATGTCGCCTGGTTTAGGCAAGGGAACCCCTTGCTCCTCTGCGTTGCGATAGATACTGCAGACGCGGGCGTGGGCATATTGCACATAAAAAACCGGGTTGTCGGAGCTTTGACGTTTAGCCAGTTCCAGATCGAAATCAAGCTGACTGTCGGAGCGGCGCATCAGGAAATAGAATCGGCAGGCGTCACTACCAACCTCCTCAACCACCTCACGCAGTGTAACAAAATTCCCGGACCGTTTACCCATGGTGTATGGCTTGCCATCACGCAAGAGGTTGACCATTTGGATCAGCAACACCTCAAGATCATCCGGCTGATGACCGAGGCCAGCGACAACCGCTTTCATACGCGGCACGTAACCGTGATGATCGGCCCCCCAAACATCGATTACCCGCTCGAAGCCGCGGTCGAATTTCTCCATATGATAGGCAACATCCGAAGCAAAGTAGGTAGGACTGCCGTCAGACTTAATCAGAACCCGGTCCTTGTCGTCACCGTAATCGGTGGTGCGCAGCCAGAGGGCGCCATTTTGCTCGTAGGAAAGTCCCTTGTCGGCCAGCTTGGCGAGCTCATTTTTGACCATGTTCCGATCAAAAAGACTCTGTTCGCTGAACCACTTATCAAATGTGATGCCGAAGTCTTTGAGGTCTGCGGCAATCCAGACGAGAACATTGTCCACACCAAAGGCGGTGCAGCGTTTAACGGCTTCTTCCTCCTCTAATGCTGTGACAGAGGGGTCTTCCTCAATCAGCTTTGCAGCCAATTCCCGAATGTACTCTCCCTGATAGCCATCCTCCGGAAAGACGACCGTCTCACCATTTTGTTCACGTAGTCGCATCCAAATGGAACGACCGAGAGTCGCCACCTGATTGCCGGCATCATTGACATAATATTCGCGCTGAACATCAAAACCAGCCGCTTGCAATATTGATGCAACAGCGTCGCCGACGGCAGCCCCCCGACCGTGGCCAATGTGTAGAGGGCCTGTGGGGTTAGCGCTGACAAATTCGACCTGAACCCTACGGCCCCGACCAAATTGTGAAAAACCGTAATGACTTCTTTTGGCTGCGATGTCATCAAGGACTTCATACCAGCAAGTCGGCATCAAAGTGAAATTAATGAAGCCGGGTCCAGCAATCTCTACCTTGCTGAGAAATTCGCAGCCACCAAGCGCAGCAACCAGAACTTCAGCAATCTGACGAGGTGATTTTTTCTCGGCACGAGCCATAGTCATCGCCAGATTAGAAGAGAAATCACCATATTCCGGATTTCCCGGCACTTCAATTTGCACTTCCGGGACAACTCCAGAGTGCAAGGTATCATTAGCAAAGCAGGTTTGCAGAGCATCACTGATCTGCCGCCGCAGGCGATCCTTCATAATTCATCAATCCTTCTCAACAACAGAGGTAATCTTGACAATTTCAGCTATGTGCAAAGTGAAATTTTCAAAGTAATCAAGGCAGTGCGTGGCACGGCCATCCGTGGAAAAACGTTTGTCTCAACTCAGCTTGTGAGCAGATTAACGCATATCCTCAAGAGTTTAAACAAATCATTAAAAAGCAATATAATCGCTGTATGTTAGCGCCGCCCAAGTAGAGTGTCAAGCACTGACGAAGGTGGGAAAATCCCATAGGATATTGTCAACACAATGCCTTCTTCTGACACAGCAAAGGCCCATTCCGTATTTGCAGAATGGGCCTGACATCTCGGTCAATCCAAGAAGAGATTACTTTCGATCGGCAAACTGAAAAACCAGTTCATCATCGCGAACCATGCCTAGCTCAGTGCGTGCAATCCGCTCTATATAATGACGATCATTTCGCAAGGCCTCAATTTCAACGCGCAGTTCTTCATTTTGCGTTTCGAATTCAACAAGTTCCTGCAACAGGAGTGTCTTTTGGCCGGAGAGGTTTAACATGTGCAAAATTCCCCGGTCACCAAACAAGGCAAAGCCGAGGATAAGCGCAACCAGCGCTAATGGCCAAAGACTGAATCGCCCTCCATCAGGGCGTGAAGCTTGAACAGGGCTTCCCGCCATACCTAACCTCTCCACAGAAATCTACTCATTCAAAGCGACGAAACTCTTTAACTATTGGAATGTTCCATAGAATCGCATTAGAAATCAAGGTTTTTCGCAAGGACTTCCTGCCATACCCTGGTTCTCGCAGTCAAAAGGCATGCAGAACGAGAAGAAAAGGCCCGCCGAATGGCAGGCCTTTTTGTAACGGGTTAATCTACAGTCAACTGACCTTTGAACTTCGCTAACTTGGTCTGACCGACACCTTTGACTTCAGTCAATTGGTCCACACTTTTGAACGGCCCATGCTCAGTTCGATAAAGCACAATTCGTTCGGACAACTCTGGCCCAACACCTGGTAGCGCTTGCAGTTCCTCGGCAGTAGCCTGATTGAGGTGAATGGTTTCGGCGACTGTACTCGCAACAGGATTATCCACTGCGAAAGCGGAAACCGGCACAATACCGGCCATAGTGACAACAGCTATCAAAACCATCATTAACAGATAAGACTTCATTACATTTCCCTCCAAAATTAAAACATAAAAGAACCCGATGTAGGCATAACATCCTGCAAACCCTCCTTAACTGCACCTCCCTTCCGGATCAGTATCGCCGCCCAACCAGACCCACAGTGAGCCTCATCGGATGGTTGGCAAATTTAGATGAAGATAGCAAAATTTGCGGCTTTGTCAATTTTTTCTAATATTTTTTTTTGGGGATCCTTCAGAACCCTCCGCCGAAGCCCTGATCCTGGCCAAGACCGGCCAGGACGAAAGTGACCATTAATTCATGGTCATCATCACCATTTTCCTGATAACGATCTCGGTATGTCATCAGGATACTCCAACATTTTGAGCGATATTCAAGGCCCACAACTTTTTCGAGTTCACGATTTTCCTGGAGATCGTAACGCTCTTCAAATCTGGCATAAACCGGCTTTAAAATAGAGGTATCCACCCGGACCTTGACATAATCCGTGGCAATTTGGTCAAAATACTCAGCCGTAGTATCGAGAGCAAAGTCCTTACCCTTATACGAATACTGGATATTGACTCCATTACCAGTCTCATCCTTGACAGACGTACCAACGCTCAGAGTTCGAAAACGAGCATCACCATAGACAGGAATCCGACTGTCAACATCCATAGAGATGTTCTGACTCGGGCTAAAGGCCATTTCAACCCGCACATCAGAAAAAGGCTGATTTTCACCAGATTGATGATGCCTTTCTTCATCAAGATCGTAACTCTGGGAAAGCCGAAAGTTAAAAAATTCACGGTAAATTTTTGAACCATCTGCCTTCGTGCTACGCGCAACCAAGCGATTAACTAAAGCGTAAGCAATATCATTCTGACCTTCAATTCGATCGTATAGGTCAAACAATGGCAACTCTTCCTGCGATTCATCCGGCACATAAGTGTAGACAGTCTTCGGCTCAATGCTGTGCTGGATACGATCGAAGCCCCAAAGGTTGGCATCAAAACTCCTCACCGTCCGTGTTGCAAGACCAAGTGAGAATTCAGGGATAAACTTGTCATCAGCAGCAGCATCAGCACGATAAAGACGCTCATGAAAAGCAACCTCAGGGGCAATTTCAAGCCATGAGCCTGGTTTAAATACTGCTGACAGTGAAGGCTTTAAGTAAAGTCGCTCTCCGTCCCCACCTTCATTCCGCGAAAAACGCGTCGCATAACTCTCAAGACCAGCATAGAAGGGTGTATCTCCAAGACGATAGCGGATCAAGCCAAGCCCCAATTCAGGAAGGCGTTGCAAGGTCTCGAAGTCATTCTCTTCCAGGTCCTTGATGTAGCGACCATAGCCGACCAGATTGACCTTTTCCCAGTTGCGGCGCAACATCACCGTTGACACCGTCTTGTCGCGATTATAATCCTCGACCACATCGCCAAATTCTTCGAAAAATAGCTTTTTGTTAGCGTATTCAACATCAGCAGTCAGGCCCCAGTCGCCGGGCAGTTTGCCACGATGGTCCCACTCCAGATAATAGAGATCGGGAGTTTCGCTGAATCCCGTAACATGATAGTAACGCGCCTCGCCATTATTCTGATTTGTCAGGGCATAGCGATACTCAAGCCCCTTGCCAAGGCCAATTTCAGATAGATAATCAAGGTTAATCGTAGCATCCATATTGCGATCAATAACTTGATACCAGGCAAGTGAGGCTAAGGTTCCCTTATTGTTTGAATAGCCAAATGATGGCATCAGAAGCCCGGACTCACGCTCTGTTTTCACCGGGAACTTCAGGTAGGGGGTATAAAGAACGGGAACGTCCCTGATATGGAACCAGACATTTTTGGCGCGGGCATAGCCACCCAGAGTGACATCAACTTCACTGGCAGAGAATTTCCAGTCAGGGATTTCACCATCACAAGTCGTGAAGCTGCCATCTTTAACGGAATATTCCGTCTGACCATGCTTTTCGATCTGGCCACCGGTCAGATGGAAGTTACCCTCACGAACAAACACCCGACCGTCACTTACCTGGCCCTGGCCGGTAGCTATATTGTACTGCAAACGTTCACCAGAAACCTCAGTCCCTGCATCATTGAGGGTAACAGAACCTTGCGCAGCTGCATCCTGAGTCGCAGACTGCCAAAGCAACTTATCTGACTTCAGCTCGAGCTCATTCTGGCGAAGAATAACATCACCTTTCGCTTCATAACTGTCTTCCTCAGAATTGTACGCCAGGTAATCAGCCACCAGAGCGATCGGTGCCTCCTGATCAATCTTTGGCGCAGGCGCTACTGATGAGATTTCCTTATCTTTCTTCTTAGCGACAGGCAGAGGTAACTCTTCCGACACAACGACGCTTGATACAACGGTTGGCACCTCTTGCGGATCCGTTTTCTCCTGCGGCACTGCCTGCTCTGACACTTTTACAGGGGGGGCCACAAGGGAGTGAGTTTCCTGCTTTTCTGTAGCTTCAGTCTTTACTGCACCTTGGCTTGGTGTTGTCTCTACTTGCAACCTTGTCTCCGCCACGTCAGGAAGGCTGCCCTTTTCTGGAGAGACAAAACGGTTGATCTCGAGTTTAGACAGCAACACACGTCCAGCAGGGCTATCGTGCATATCCAGAAAAGCGGCTCTCAACTGCTGACGCAGTACGGCATTCACTCCTTGCCAAACAACGACTTCTCCACGCAAGAGCCCAGGGGAAGGGTCCTGACTTCTTGCCAGGGAATAAAGTTGACCGGCAGGTATTTCATCCAGGATATTTTCACTGAGCCAGGCAACATCTACTTCGTGGAAACGGGTCAGCCAGAGGTAAAGTTGCTCTTCAGTAGCAAAACTGCGCACCTTGACCGGTATAGACAACTGGCCGTTGAGGTATCGGCCAAGCTCCTCGCCCAATTCGGAAGAGGTGACCCTCCCAGCGTTATCAGCAGCAAAACCGAGAGTAATCCCGGACTGTGCAGCCGCAGGTTTGCTCAAAGGCCCCCAGAAAAGTACAGCAACAACAAGCGATACAGAGACGATTGCTCCTATAGATAAATTTCGCATTGCCTTATCCGTCATAAAAATCAAAGATAACCGCCACTTCTTACGCTGCGGAAGGATTCCTCTTCAGAATGTCTTGTCTTAGTTCTGCGACCAGATAAAGAGAGCCACAGATTACAACCGGTTCGTTGGGTTTGGCACCTTTAAGGGCTGCAGCTAAGCCATCGGCGGCTACGGCATGTTCGGAAACCGGCAATCTTTGTTGCTCGGCCCAGGCAACAACTTGTTTTGTCGAGACGGACGGACTATAGGAAACCGGGACAGCATATACTGCAACAGCGCATTTTACCAGTGGCATCAGGATCTCGGCAGGATCTCGCACGCCACTTAGACCAGTTACCAGATGGGCTCTGGATATGTTCTGTTCAGCGAGATAATTTGCCAAACAAGTTATTCCGGCCCTGTTATGCGACACGTCCAGCAGAATTTGTCGAGAGTTACCCAGCCATTCCAGGCGCCCCGGCCAAACCACTGTCTTGCCAGCCTTGCGTATGGCAGCATCTGTGACAGCAACACCCTGTTCACGCAGCTGAAAAGCAGCGGCAACCGCCTGCGCAAAGTTATCAAGTTGATGTTCCCCCGCCAAGGCACAGCTCAAGCCCCCGAGATGACTGTCGTCGACATCAATCGACAGATTGTCATGCGTGCCCTGCCAACGAAAATCGCGATCGGCGAGATGCACCGTGGCATCATGGTTGGTAGCGGCAGCCATAAGCACGTCGGCCGCCTCCAGCTCCTGCTTGCCAATGACGACCGGAACTCCAGACTTTATAATACCCGCCTTTTCTGCGGCAATCTCGGCCAGGCTGCTACCTAAATGCTCGCTATGATCAAAACTGATAGGGGTAATCAAACAAAGCTGCGGCTCAACAACATTGGTGGCATCAAGGCGTCCGCCAAGACCGGTTTCAATCACAGCGATATCAACTTGATGTTCCTTGAAGGCAAGAAGAGCCATTGCTGTTGTGGCTTCAAAAAAGGTCAGCGGAATGCCCTTAGAGACCTGTCGTACAATCTCTGCAAGCACCGCCATCTCTTTACGAGCGATCGGCACATCATTAATGCGTATGCGCTCAGTAAAGCAGTGCAGGTGGGGTGAGGTGTAAAGTCCTACTCGCAGCCCGGAATGTTTAAGGATTTCAGCCAGCAAGACACTGACTGAACCTTTGCCATTGGTACCGGCGATATGAACGCTGGGTAAAGACTCTTCGAGGGCCGGTAAGCGGGCCTTAAGGGCCCACATATTCTCCAGACCTAGCTTGATGCCGAAGCGCTGCAGACCGTAGAGATAATCAAGACTTGCTGAGAAATCCACGGTCTACTGCTTGGTAAAGATGCGTAACGCCTGTGACAGTTTTCCCTTCATTTCCTGGCGAGAGACAATCATATCGACCATGCCATGTTCCAGAAGATATTCCGAACGCTGGAAGCCTTCCGGGAGTTGCTGACGGATGGTTTGTTCAATAACACGGGGGCCAGCAAAACCGATAAGAGCTTTCGGCTCAGCGACATTGAGGTCACCAAGCATGGCAAAACTGGCGGTTACACCTCCGGTGGTCGGATCGGTGAGCACCGAAATAAAAGGGATCCCGGCTTTTTTCAGTTTAGCAAGGGCGGCACTACTTTTAGCCATCTGCATCAGGGAAAGGATACTCTCCTGCATACGCGCGCCACCCGAGGAGGAGAAGATCAAAACCGGCGCCTTTTTCTCAAGGCCCAGCTCGATCGCTCTCGTCACCTTCTCACCGACGACCGACCCCATACTGCCGCCAAGAAAGGCAAAATCAAAGACCGCGACAACAACTTCCTGGTCATTCATCATACCTGAGCCAGTAATGACAGCGTCACCATCACCATTCTTCTTTACAGCCGCCTTGAGCCGGTCAATGTATTTTTTAGAGTCCTTGAACTTTAGAAAGTCAACCGAGGACATCTTGGCATCAGTCTCTGCAAAGGTCCCCTCGTCAATAACGAGAGCAATCCTTTCTCGGGCACTGATACGGAAATGATAGTCACATTTCGGACAGACATTCAAATTGCGCTCGATCTCTTTGGAGTAGATAATCTCCTCGCAATTCTTACACTTTGTCCAGAGCCCTTCGGGCATCTGCACTTTCTTGCTTTCTACCTGCAAAATTGGCGCCTTTAACTTTTTAAACCAGGCCATGATTTTCCTCGCGATTCAGACGGTTCCAGAGTTAGGCAACGAACCGTTCGTTGTCATTCAATACCCGGCAATGCTTCTGACGGGATGCCAGCTCCGCACTAATCTTTTCAAGACATTGGGGCTTCATATAAAATATTTTGACCGGTATTTCCGATTTGTCCAATTCTCTGGGCAGACACATCAGAGTCAGTTGGCCTGTTGCCCAAAGACACATAATTTACAGTGACACACCGTCAAGAGGTGTTCTCACTCGTGACAATGCGTGAATCAGATCGCAGCCTTAAGTTGCCGAACAAAACTCCGAACTTCATCCAGCAGACTTGATGAACTACTGAACTCGGCTATCAATTTAACCAAAGCACTACCGACCACGACAGCATCGGCAATTCTGGCAACGGCTTTGGCATCTTCCGGTGTGGAAACACCAAAGCCAACAGCTACGGGAACCGGGCTCTGCTCTTTAAGTTCATTGACTGCAATAGCAATAGCCTCGGCATCTACCTGCTGACTACCGGTCACACCGGTCATCGACACATAGTAGAGAAACCCTTCGCCCTCAGCAGCAAGCCGGGCGCTGCGTTCTTTGCCAGTGGTCGGCGCCAGCAGTGTAATCAGATCGATTGCGGCATCCTTGAGAAACGGATGTAACTCCTCGGCCTCTTCGGGAGGCAGGTCAACCAGCAGCAAACCATCGACGCCGGCAGTTGCCGCATCGTGAGCAAACTGTTCAGGGCCGTAGCAGAAGATGGGATTGTAATAACCCATCAAGACAATCGGCACATTGCTATGCTGGCGAACCCTTGCAACCATGTCGAGCACACCACGCAGCGTCGTCCCGGACGCCAGTGCTCGCTCCGAGGCAAGTTGAATTATCGGGCCATCGGCCATTGGGTCGGAGAAGGGGAAGCCAAGCTCAATCAGGTCAACACCGGATTCGACAAGCGTGTGCACAATCTGCTCGCTGGTCGCCAGGTCCGGATCGCCCGCAGTAATAAAGGTAATAAGGGCTTTTTCGCCCCGATCCTTCAGAGACTTCAATGTATTAGTAATGTTTGACATAAATAAAAAGGCTTTCCGAAGACTTTAATTTTAGCGGAACGAACCGATCCACAGCAACCGTTTTTTTTGCTACAGCAACAACTTGATCTGTTCAAGCAAGTTGAGAAACATCTGTTCATTCATCCGGCCGGTCTGAACATTATAGCGGCTGGTATGGTAGCAACCGACCAGCCAAAGGCCATTGGGCAATAGAAAAGAGCAGGCATGACCAAAAGGTACGTCAGACATACGCTTAATCAACCCCTGACTCTGAAACATCCGTAACAGGCTCTTGTGGGCGCCATGCCCGAGAGCGATAATCACGCGCAAATTCTTCAAAGCCCGTAACTCAGTTTCGAGGTAAGGCCGGCACTCGGCAAACTCCTCGGCGTTCGGTCGGTTCTCAGGAGGCAAGCACTTGACCGCGTTGGTGATATAGAAATCGTGCAACTCTAAGCCATCATCAGCAGCGACAACTTCGGCCTGGCTGGAGAACCCGGACTGATGCAACAGCGGGTACATGAAAACACCAGCCCCATCTCCGGTAAATGGGCGACCAGTGCGATTCGCACCATGAGCGCCCGGGGCCAGACCAACCAGGCATACACGCGCCTGTAAATCGCCGAAACCGTTGACCGGGGCATTGTGGTAATCGGCACGTAGACGCCCCTTAACCGGGGCAAGTCGGGCCATAAAGGCCACAAGCCTGGCACAGCGTGTACAGCCATCAAGCCCATCCAGAAAAATGTTGCTCACGCTGTATTACCTCTTGTGGCTCGGCTTGCCGCCGGGACGCCGCCGAGGTGGTGCCGACCTTCCGCCACCTCCTCTCTTCTCCGGCACAGGTGCTTTTTTATGCGGTACACCACGTTTGTAATCGTGACAGAGGTCTTCGTCCTGCGGCACAGTGCTTGGAATCTTCTGACCGATATATTCTTCAATGTCAGGGAGAAAATAGGCCAGATCTTCATCAGCGAAACTGATCGCCTTGCCGCCAGCCCCTGCCCGAGCCGTCCTGCCGATACGATGGACATAGTCCTCTGCATCCTGCGGCAAATCATAATTAACCACGTGCGTTACGTCTTCAATGTGCAGGCCTCGCGAGGCGACATCAGTGGCCACCAAAAAGTTCAGTTTAGCCTCTTTAAAATCGTCAAGAATACGCATACGTTTTTTCTGTGGGATATCACCGGAGAGAACGGCCACCTTGAAACTATTCTGCTGCAAGCGCCCTGAGAGATGCTCCCCCTCCCGCTTGGTGTTTACAAAGATCAGAACCCTGACTTCCTTCGTTTCCTTCTTGAGCAAACCGAGCAGCAGAGGGAACTTCTCGCGCCGGGAGACATGGTAGACAATCTGTTCAACCCGCACTGCCGTTACTTGCTCAGGTTCAATACGCACCTTGTCGGCAATGTTCATAAACTCGTAAGCCAACTCCATAACCCGCTGTGAAAGGGTTGCGGAGAAGAGCATCGTCTGGCGTTTTTCAAAGGATGGCAATTTGCGCAGGATATAACGCAGATCACGAATAAACCCCATGTCGAACATCCGGTCGGCCTCATCGATAACCAGAGATTCGACATGGCCCAGGCTAAAAATATTCTGTTTGGCATAATCGATCAGACGACCAGGGGTGGCAACGATGATATCAACCCCGCTTTGCAAAGCGCTCCTTTGTTTTTCGTAGTCGACGCCACCGAAGATCGGCTGCACTTTGAAGGGACAGTGGGCGCCCAAGCCATTGGCATCGGCACAAATCTGCACCACCAACTCACGGGTTGGAGCCAGGATAAGGGCTCTTGGACCTTTTGTCGACGTTGGCTTGTTTTTCTGCAAGCGGGTAAAAAGAGCGATCAGGAATGCAGCGGTTTTGCCTGTGCCGGTCTGAGCCTGCGCCGCGACATCACGTCCTTGCAGCGCCAGCGGAATTGATTCTTCCTGGACCGGGGTCAGGTCGGTAAAGCCAACCTGTTCAATGCCTCGCATAAGTTCCGAGGGGAGATCTAGTTCGGTAAATTTCATCTAGAATGACGACTGCGCAAGCATGTGAATATTGAAAGCGTATTCTTTCCGCATCCCTGGCTCTGCGTTCAGCGTCCCTTAGTTAGAGTTCGACACCCATTGCTTCAGCAACGGTATGAATATCTTTATCGCCGCGGCCTGAAAGGCAAACGAGGATGACTTGCTCAGGAGATAACTCCGGCGCAAGTTTAAAAAGATGGGCAATGGCATGAGCACTTTCCAGCGCCGGAATAATCCCTTCCATTTCCGTCAACATCCGGAAAGCGGCCAAAGCCTCATCGTCGGTAACCGAAACATATTCAGCACGACCGAGATCGTTCAGGAGTGCATGTTCAGGCCCGACTCCCGGGTAATCGAGCCCGGCCGAAATTGAATGGGCATGCTGGATCTGGCCATCCTCATCTTGGAGAAGATAGCTCTTGTTCCCATGCAAAACACCGACCCGGCCAGCAGAGATACTGGCTGCATGTTTATCGGTGTTGACGCCAAGACCGGCTGCCTCGACTCCTACCAAGCGCACTGAGGAGTCATCAATGAACGGGTAAAACAGCCCCATGGCGTTTGAACCGCCACCAATACAAGCCACAGCCACATCGGGCAGGCGCCCTTCCATGGCAAGCATCTGTTCTTTGGCTTCACGACCGATAATTGACTGAAAATCACGAACCATCTGCGGGTACGGATGCGGCCCCGCGACAGTGCCGATCACATAAAACGTGTCACGGACATGAGTCACCCAGTAACGCATGGCTTCATTCATGGCGTCTTTGAGGGTGGCAGTGCCGCTGGTCACTTCGTGAACACGAGCACCAAGCAGCTTCATACGAAAGACGTTGAGAGCCTGACGCCTGATGTCCTCGGTTCCCATGAAAATGTCACATTCCAGACCAAAGAGCGCGGCAACAGTCGCGGTCGCGACACCATGCTGACCGGCTCCAGTTTCCGCAATCACCTTGCGCTTGCCCATACGACGGGCCAACAAAATCTGCCCAACCGTATTGTTCACCTTGTGGGCGCCGGTATGATTCAGATCCTCACGTTTAAGATAGATTTTGGCCCCACCGAGATGTTCTGAGAGTCTATGAGCAAAATAAAGGGGGCTTGGTCGACCAACGTAATTGTTGAGGTAATGATCAAAATCAGCGTGAAACGAGGGATCAGCCTGGCATTTATTATAGCTCTCTTCTAACTCCAGCAGCGCCGGCATCAAAGTTTCAGCAACGTAGCGGCCGCCAAACTGACCAAAATGCCCTCTAGAATCGGGCTGTTGATAACTCACTTAAAGCGCCTCCTTGGCCATACTGATAAATTTTGCAACCTTTTCCGGATCTTTCTGACCGGGCTTATACTCAACCCCACTGGAGACATCAACGCCGTAAGGATGAACATGACGTACAGCTTCGGCAACATTTTCCGGGTTAAGGCCTCCGGCCAGAATCACTCGATGTTGCGCAGCAATCTCAGCAGCCTGAGACCAATCACAACGTTGACCGGTGCCACCAAATTGGTCCGAGACATACGCATCAAGCAACAAGGCCGAGACCTGATACGCGGCGAAGAGATCACTCTCCATCGCTCCCTGCAAACGCAAAGCCTTGATCACCCGACAGGGTGGATAGTTGCATTGATCAGGTTCTTCGTCACCATGCAACTGTACCGTACTCAATCCACAGAACTCAACCATCTCATGAATTCGGGCCGGATCTTCATTCACAAACAAACCAACCGCAGTCAGCAGAGGCGGCAAATCAGCAATAATCCCGCGGGCCGTATCCGGATCAACGAATCGGGGACTGCCCGGATAGAAGACAAAACCAAGGGCATCAGCACCGCAAGATGTTGCGTGACGCGCATCTTCGATATTAGTGATGCCGCAGATCTTCACCCGCGGCACACTATAACGAGCCATCAATCAGCCAACCTTAGGCAAATGCAACAGGGATTCCTTGATTGCCGATTCCGGATATTCATAATCCACCAATTCATTGTTGAAGTACGCATCGTAAGCCGCCATATCAACATGCCCATGTCCGGACAGGTTAAAGAGAATAACCTTCTCCTTGCCTTCTTCCTTGGCCAACAGAGCCTCGTCAATTGCGCCACGAATAGCGTGAGACGATTCAGGAGCAGGGATAATGGACTCGGTACGCGCAAAGAGTACAGCCGCTTCAAAGCTGGCAATCTGAGGTACAGCTTTGGTTTCGAAAATCCCTTCATGTACTAACTGAGAGACCAATGGCGAAGCACCATGGTAGCGCAAACCACCGGCATGAATGCCAGGCGGCATGAAATCATGGCCGAGGGTGTACATTTTGGAAACCGGTGCCATCTTTGCCGTGTCGCCATAATCGAAGGCATAAACACCCTTGGTCAGGGTTGGGCAACTGGCCGGTTCAATCGCCAAGAGACGAACGTTTTTGCCATTTGCCTTATCGGAAACGAAGGGGAAGGCAATACCGGCAAAGTTGGAGCCACCACCATGACAACCGATAACCACATCAGGATAGTCGCCAACAATCTTCATCTGCTCTTTGGCTTCAAGGCCAATAATCGTCTGGTGCATACAAACATGGTTCAGCACGCTACCAAGAGAGTAACGGGTGTCTTCATGAGTCATAGCATCTTCGACGGCTTCGCTGATGGCGATTCCAAGAGAGCCCTGATTGTCGGGATCATTGGCAAGGATGGCCCGACCGGCATTGGTCTGTTCTGAAGGTGACGGGAAAACCTCTGCACCCCATAACTGCATCATACTTTTGCGATAAGGTTTCTGGCCATAAGAGACCTTAACCATATAAACCGTGCATTCCAGGCCAAAGTGCTGACAGGCCAGAGCAATCGAGGAACCCCACTGCCCGGCGCCGGTTTCCGACGCAATCCGTTTGGTACCGGCAATCTTGTTATAGTAAGCTTGCGGCACTGCAGTATTTGGCTTATGAGAACCAGCAGGAGAAACGCCTTCATACTTGTAGTAGATTTTTGCCGGGGTCCCGAGAGCTTTTTCCAACTGATGAGCCCGAAACATCGGCGACGGACGCCACAGTTTGTAGATTTCGCGAACCTCTTCCGGGATATCGATCCAACGTTCTTGAGAGACTTCCTGTTCAATCAGAGCCATGGGGAAGAGAGGTAAAAGATCATCGGGAGAGACCGGTTGAAGGGTGACTGGATGAACAACCGGGGCCATCTCGCCGGGCATATCCGGGATAATGTTGTACCACTGTTTGGGAAGCTGATCTTCACTAAGAAGAATTTTACTCTGCATAAGATTTCTCCTGAACGTTAGTTTTTATGGGATAAAATGATCATTAATTAGTTTGTCTTGCCCTGTAGCTCGCGCAACTTGGCACCGATATCGTCTTCACGCATCAGCGCTTCACCGACCAGGAAACCTTTGGCACCAGCTGTCTGCAAACGCAGTACATCAGCATGACAGGTGATACCACTCTCGGCGACAACAAAATGGTTCGCGGGGATCAAGGGTAGCAATCGTTCCGTAGTCGCCAGATTGGTCTCAAATGTCTTCAAGCTACGATTATTAATGCCAATCAATTCACATCCGGTGGCCAGCGCCAGCTCCAGTTCCAGTTCGTCATGGACTTCCAAAAGTACATCGAGCCGGAGTTCGGTGGCCAGCGCATTGTACTCTGCCAACTGCCCGGCATCAAGCATAGCTGCAATCAACAGGATCGCATCGGCTCCAGCAACGCGTGCTTCGTAAATCTGGTAAGGGTCGCAAATAAAATCCTTGCGCAGCAATGGCAAGCTGACGACTTCCCGGATCGTGCCAAGATACTGCAAGCTGCCCATGAAAAAGTGCTCGTCGGTCAACACCGACAAACAGGTGGCGCCGTTGTCCTGATAGGTTTCTGCAATCGTAAGAGGGTCAAAATCTTCGCGAATCACACCTTTGCTGGGAGAGCCTTTTTTGACTTCAGCGATCACGGCCGTCCAGCCCGAGTCTGCAGTAGCGTGTAGAGCCCGCAAAAAACCACGCGGTTGATCTTCCAGTTCACCAACACCACTTTGCAAAGAAGCAAGGGATCGGCGGTTCTTGGCCTTAGCAACTTCCAGACGTTTATGTTCAGTAATCTTATCGAGAATCATATCAAGCGTTCGTCAAGGCAACCAGGCCTTGAAGTTTGGCCTTAGCGAGGCCGTTATCAATCACACCACTGGCTCTGACGAGACCGTCTTCAACATCCTTAGCCAGGCCAGCAGCAACCAGCGCATAAGCAGCATTCAAGAGGACAATCTCTCGCTTCGGTCCTGGATTTCCATCCAGAATATCTCTGACAATTGCCGCGTTCGCGGCTGCATCTCCACCTTGGAGCTCAGCCAGGGCACAGCGACGCAGACCGAAGTCTTCCGGTTCAATCGTCGAGAGGGTCACGACTCCATCGCAAATTTCACCAACACGCGTCGGCCCGGTCAGAGTCACCTCATCCATCCCATCCAGGCCGTGGACGACAAAACCTCGCCGGCAACCGAGCTTGACTAAAACTTTGGCCAGAACATCAACCAGCCTTTCATCATAAACTCCAAGTACCTGTCGATCAGCACCGGCGGGGTTGGTCAATGGCCCGAGGATATTGAAAATTGTGCGGATACCGATTTCCCGGCGCGGCCCAATTGCATGCTTCATGGCACCATGCAGAGCTGGAGCAAAGAGAAAACCGATACCAATTTTGTTGATGCAAGATTCAACCTGTTGTGGAGTCACATTCAAGTTGATGCCCAGCGCTTCCAGAACATCGGCACTGCCACATGCGGAGGAAATACTGCGATTGCCGTGTTTGGCAACCTTAACACCACAGGCAGAGACAACAAAGGCAACAGTGGTCGAGATATTGAAACTTTTTGTGCCGCTACCACCCGTACCGCAGGTGTCCAGAATTGTTTCTTGATCAAGATTGATTTCTTCACGATCGATATCAAGTGCCTTGCCCACTCGTATAGGGGTAGCATGATCACGCATAACACGGGCGGCACCAGCAATCTCTTCAATTGTTTCGCCCTTCATGCGCAGTGCGGTGACAAATGATCCAACCTGGGCTGGAGTTGCCTGGCCACCCATAATCTGGTTCATGACCTCAATCATCTCGGACTCAGACAGATCCTTCTGAAGCACAATTTTACCAATCGCTTCCTTGATCATTTTTACCTCCAGGGAGAGCTCGTACCTTTCGGTTTGCTTGTCCCTGTTAAGACGTCATTTCCAGGAAATTCTTAAGCATATTCATCCCTGACGCCGTCAGGATCGACTCCGGGTGAAACTGCACCCCCCAAACCGGCAGCTTTAGATGGCGCATACCCATGATCTCGCCCTCATCGGTCCAGGCTGTTATTTCCAAGCATTCCGGCAGAGAACTCCGCTCGACCAGAAGGGAATGGTATCGGGTCGCATCAAACGGGTCTGGAAGCCCGGCAAAGAGTTCGCGTCCATCGTGAAAGACAGGGCTGGTCTTGCCATGCATCAATCGTTCGGCACGCACAATATTACCACCATAAGCCTGGCCAATGGACTGATGCCCGAGGCAGACGCCGAGGATAGGAAGTTGACCGGAAAAGTGCTTGATGGCCGATACGGAGATTCCGGCTTCATTCGGCGTGCATGGTCCAGGAGAGATGACCAACCGCTCTGGATGAAGCTTTTCGATCTCGGCAAGCGTGATCTTATCGTTGCGGTAAACCACGACCTCTTCACCCAGCTCGCGCAGATATTGCACCAGGTTATACGTAAACGAGTCGTAATTGTCGATCATCAGCAGCATGTCAGTCTAGCCCCTGCCGTGCCAGTTCAATGGCCAATTTGACACCCATTGCCTTGTTGACGGTTTCCTCATATTCTGCAGCCGGATCGGAATCAGCAACAATCCCGGCACCCGCTTGCAGGTGAATCCGGTTCTGGTGAGCGACCAGAGTTCTGATGGCGATTGCCATATCCATATTGCCGTCAAAAGAGATATAACCAACCGCTCCACCATAGATTTCACGGCGAACCGGCTCAAGTTCTTCAATAATTTCCATCGCGCGAATCTTCGGTGCACCACTCAAGGTTCCAGCAGGAAAAGTCGCTGAAAAAACATCCAGAGCATCCTGACCGGGTAAAAGTTGCCCACTGACATTGGAGACGATATGCATGACGTGAGAGTAGCGTTCAACCACCATCAACTCGTCGACTTGCACAGAACTAGTGACACAGACCCGGCCAAGATCGTTACGTCCAAGATCGACCAGCATAATATGCTCTGCGCGCTCTTTGGGATCTGCCAGAAGCTCTGCTTCGAGACGCTGATCCTCTTCAAAAGTTGCCCCACGTGGGCGGGTTCCTGCAATCGGCCGAACCTCAACGTGGTCACCCTCTTTGCGCACCAGAACTTCTGGCGAAGAGCCAATGATTCGAGTCTCATTAAACTGCAGATAGAACATGTAAGGTGACGGATTGATGATTCGCAAAGCCCGGTAGACATCGAAGGGATCGGCATTGAGATCACCGGAGAACCTTTGCGAGAGCACCACCTGGATGATGTCTCCGGAACAAACATAGTCTTTGCAACGTTCAACCGCCGATTCGAAATCAGGGCGATCAAAGTTGGATTGCAGCTCCGTCGTCGAGACAACTTCAGCTTTTGCTGCGCGCAGCGGCAAAGGTTTGCGCAGCTTGGCAACCATGTCATCTATGCGTTTAGCTGCTTCGTCATACAACTGCTCGGGGTCATCGCCATCACGAAAGTGAACGTTACTGAGGACTTTTATCTTTTGTTGCATGTTATCAAAGATCAGCAGAGTTTCTGTAATCAGAAACCAACTGTCATAGCTGCCAATCTCAGCATCATTGAGGTTAGGGATTTCCTCAATGTGACGAACCATGTCATAGCCGAGGTAACCGACTGCACCACCAAAAAAACGTGGTAAATCCGGCAGGGATACCGGCTGATAAGGAGAGAGGAACTCCTTTAGTTTGACCAAGGGGTTTGATGTTGCACCAGACTCCAGAATCTTACCATTTTCGAGGATTTCAAAGTAATCAGCACGACATCGAAAGGCTCGTCCGGAGCCAACACCCAAAAAGGAATAACGCGCCCACTTCTCGCCACCGGCAATACTCTCCAACAAAAAGGCGCTTTGCTTATCATCGATCTTGCAGAACGCCGAAACAGGGGTTTCCATGTCTGCGAGAATTTCCCGATAGACGGGAATCAAGTTGCCTTGGCGAGTTAGATTTTTAAACTCTTCACGAGATGGGGAATACATGACATTTCCTTGTTGAATTAAGCGCGTAAATTTAGCATGAATGCTTAAAGATGGCAAGGAACAGGACATTTTATAATCAATAAATGATTGACCCAAAACGGCTGACTTGATATGCATGTCGGACTTAATTGTTGACGACAATCAATCACCTGACTCAGCCAATCTGCAGGCTAAGGAGAGAATATGATTTGCGCTAAGAAACTGGACACTGTCAAGGTCCGATACACGGGCAAAATAGCTGACGGAACTGTCTTCGACCAATCTCCCGACGACCGCCCCCTGCACTTCATTATCGGCAAGCAAGAAGTGATTCCAGGCTTTGACGAAGCTGTTGAGGGCATGTGTCAAGGTGAGAGCAAAACAGTGATGATTCCTTGCGACAAAGCTTATGGACCAAGCAACCCTGAACTTCTCGAACAAGTTGAGCGTTCTCTTCTCGGTGACGATCTGGAACTTCATTTAGGTGGGCAGCTACAAATAACCAATAATGATGGCAGCGTTCTTTGTGTCATGATCAGAGAGATTGCAGATGACCATGTGACCCTTGATGCGAACCATCCATTAGCGGACAGAGATCTTACTTTTGAGATTGAGTGTCTCGAAGTTTTGACCCCACCAAGCACTCCGCAAATACCGCCGATCAATTAACGGACCAGCGACATCAATCATAGGCATAAAGAAGGGCGGGACAATTTGTCCCGCCCTTCTTTATGGAGGCTTACGTCAGGATGATCCCCCAAAAAAAACAGGGTGAGATATGACATCTCACCCTGCAAAATAGCTTACTATGTACTGAAGAGTTACTTTTCTTCTTTTGTCTCTTCAGCTGGTGTTTCCTCTACAGGTGCTTCTTCAGCAGAGATCTCTTCTACAGGTGCTTCCTGTGCAGCGACCTCTTCGACAGGAGCTTCAACCTTTTTGGCTACCTTTTTCGCCACAGCCTTTTTCTTCTTAGGCTTTGCAGCGAGCTCTTCTTCAACCAGTTCGATTAGTGAGAGAGCAGCATTGTCGCCAGCACGATGACCAAGCTTGATGATTCGGGTATAACCGCCAGGACGATCAGTGTAGCGTGGGGCAATTGTATCAAACAGTTTGGCGACTATTTTTGAATCGCGAACATACTGCAGAGCCAAACGACGAGAATGAAGATCACCGCGTTTTGCCATAGTGATCAGTTTCTCGGCTACCTTACGCAGTTCTTTAGCACGGGCATCCGTGGTGGTGATTTTTTCACGATCAAAAAATGAGGTCACCATGTTACGCATCATGGCCTTACGATGGCTGGTATTACGTCCCAGCTTACTACCGGAGATTCTATGGCGCATTAGAGTTCTTCCTCGCTCTTTTCGATCATTTTCAGATAATCAGGATCAGGGAAGCCTTCAAAAGACAAGCCGAGGGTCAGACCCATTTCAGACAGAATATCCTTGATTTCATTAAGTGACTTACGACCGAAATTTTGTGTTTTCAACATTTCCGACTCGGATTTCTGTACAAGCTCACCGATCAGGCGAATATTGGCATTTTTTAAACAGTTTGCGCTGCGTACCGACAACTCAAGTTCGTCAACGCGACGATAAAGATTCTCGTTGATGGGCTGTTTGGCGCCCTCTACTTCGTCAGTCACGTCAGGCTCAAGGGCTTCATCAAAGTTGATAAACAACTGAATTTGTTCCTTGATAATCTTGGCCGCATAAGCAAGCGCATCATCAGGCCTAACGCTGCCATTGGTGTGGATTTCAAGAACCAGTTTGTCGAAGTCAGTAACCTGGCCAACACGAGCATTACTCACTGCGAAATTGACTTTCTTAATCGGCGAGAAAAGCGCATCGATGGGAACAGTGCCGACCGGGGCTTTTTCATCCCGATTACGCTCTGCTGGGCTATAGCCCTTACCCATGGCAACGACCATGTCGATCTCGATATCAGCTTCCTTGCCACAGGTGGCAATAAAATGGTCAGGGTTCAGAATCTCGACATTAGAATCGGTGACAAAATCACCCGCCTTAATAACTCCCGCACCCTTCTTAACAATGCGGATGTTGCGCGATTCATGACCGTGCAGCTTGATCAGGACACCCTTTAAATTAAGAATAATGTCGGTTACATCTTGCGTCACCCCAGGAACAGTGGAGAATTCATGCAAAACACCTTTGATACGAACTGAGGTGATTGCCGCCCCCTGCAGCGAGGAGAGCAAAACCCGACGTAGGCCATTACCCATGGTTGTACCGAATCCACGTTCGAACGGTTCCGCTGTAAACTTGCCGTATGTGGCAGTCAGCGTATCGGCATCAACCTGGAGACGTTTGGGTTTGATCAATTCTCTCCAGTTTTTAAACATGCTAATCCTCCGTTATGAGGTTGCTTTATAAAGTTACAGATTACTAAGATGACTGTGTCGTTTACTTCGAGTAAAGCTCGACAATCAGATGTTCCTGGAAAGTCGGTGTCGTCATCTCTGCCCGCACTGGCAAAGTCTTGACAGTACCTTGGAATGCATCACGGGTTAGTTCTACCCAGGATGGCAGGCCACGGCGCATGATCCCATCAAGTGATTCATTGATGCGAACAATCTTGCGACTCTTCTCGCGAAGTTCAACGACGTCACCAGGACGCACAAGATACGAGGGTATGTTGACCTTCCGGCCGTTAACCACAAAATGGCTATGTCGAACTAACTGACGTGCTTCGCTCCGCGAAGTTGCAAAACCCATCCGATAGACCATGCTGTCCAGGCGGCGCTCAAGAGTAACCAACAGGTTCTCACCTGTCACACCTTTCATGCGGTCAGCTCTTTGGAAACAATCACGGAATTGCTTTTCAAGGAGACCATAGGTCCGCTTGACTCTCTGCTTCTCACGTAACTGTGTACCGTAATCAGAAACCTTGATACGACCCTGACCATGTTGACCTGGGGCATAATTGCGGCGCTCCAAGGAACATTTATCTGTATAGCAACGGTCGCCCTTGAGAAATAGCTTCATATTTTCCCGCCGGCACATGCGGCAAACGGGTCCAGTGTGTCTCGCCAACGTTTGTCTCCTTATGTCTAGTTAGACTCTTCTACGCTTGGGTGGACGACACCCGTTATGCGGTATAGGAGTGACATCCTTGATCATGGTGATAGTCAAGCCAGCGCCCTGCAAGGCGCGCAGCGCAGACTCACGGCCGGAGCCAGGTCCCTTGACCCAAACTTCAACAGTACGCAGACCATGCTCTTGAGCTTTCTTTGCTGCATCTTCAGCGGCCATCTGGGCAGCAAATGGAGTGCTTTTACGACTCCCTTTGAAACCTTTGGTACCGCAGGTAGACCAAGAAAGCACATTACCTGCAACATCAGTGATCGTAATGATCGTATTGTTGAACGTCGCCTGGATATGGGCTATGCCATTCGGGACGTTCTTCTTCTCAGCTTTTTTGCGTACACGTTTACCAGGCTTAGCCATGGTTCCTCCTGTTACTTTTTCTTACCGGCGACGGTCTTGCGTGGACCTTTACGGGTTCTAGCGTTTGTCTTGGTTTTCTGCCCACGTACCGGCAAACCTCTACGGTGACGAAGACCACGATAACAACCGAGATCCATAAGCCTCTTAATGTTCATTGTCACTTCGCGACGCAGGTCACCTTCAACCGTACAATCGCTATCAATAACCTTACGGATCTTGGCGACTTCTTCCTCAGTCAAATTGTCAGAGCGAGTATTAAAATCAACACCGGCTTTGGACAATACTTCTTGAGATGTAGAACGCCCTACGCCATAGATGTAGGTCAGGGCGATTTCAATCCGTTTGTTTCTTGGTAAATCGATACCAGCAATACGAGCCAATGTCCGATCCTCCTAAATACTTAACCTTGTCGCTGTTTATGCTTGGGATTTTCACAGATAACCCTGAGAACACCCTTGCGCTTAATTACCTTACATTTGTCACAAATTGTTTTTACCGATGATCGGACTTTCATGTTTCTTTCCTTTTAACCGTGTCGGTAACGACCTGACGGGTTCTTAGCCTTAACGGATTACACCAGAGTTAAAATCTCCGGCCCGTTGTCAGTAATGGCCACTGTATGTTCAAAATGGGCAGACCGCTTACCATCTTGCGTTACTGCTGTCCACCCGTCTTCCAGTATTTTTACACCAGGCACTCCGGCGTTGATCATCGGTTCTATCGCCAGAGTCATGCCAGTTTTAAGACGTGGTCCCTGGCCAGCCTGCCCATAATTAGGTATCTGCGGAGCCTCATGCAGGTTACGCCCTATACCATGTCCAACAAACTCTCGAACAACGCTGAAGCCTTGCGGTTCAACCCAAGACTGAACAGCATATGAGATATCTGACAATCTGCCATTCGGTACTGCTTTTTCTATTGCTCTCTCGAGTGATTCACGGGTGACGGTGACCAATCTTTGTGTCTCAGCGTCTAACTCACCCACAGCAAACGTCATTGCTGAATCGCCGTAAAAACCCTTATAGAAGACACCAAAATCAACACTAAGGATGTCACCTTCCTGCAAAGGCTTATTATCAGCAAAGCCATGAACAACTCTATCATTCGGCGAGGAACAGATGGTATATGGAAAACCACCGTAACCCTTGAACGCTGGTTTTGCACCCTGGCGTTTACATTCTTTTGCAGCTAAAGCATCTAATTCTGCTGTTGTAACACCGGGACGGACCACGCTTTCAAGCAGGGCCAGCGTCTCCGCTACGATTTTACCTGCAGCCCGCATTTTTTCGAGTTCTAACGAGCTTTTTAAAACTATCACCCTAGCTTGCCTTCAATAAGGAGAGCATCTTTTCCTGAATCTGCAAAATTGGTTGCATGCCATCAAGTTCCAGCAGCACACCAGTCTCTCGATAATAACTGATCAAGGGTGCGGTCTGATCTGCATAAACTTGAAGTCGCTTGCGTATTGTCTCTTCCTGATCGTCGTCGCGTTGGATCAGAGCGCCACCGCAGGCATCGCAGACACCTGCTTCACGAGAAGCATCAAACTTCACATGATAGCCGCGGCCGCATTCTCTGCAAGTTCGCCGGCCTGTCAGTCGCTCGACCAAAGCTTCGGTATTGACCTCGAGTGAAATGACTCGATCCAACTCCTTATTCATAGACTGAAGGCAGCTCTGAAGAGCATCTGCCTGGGCAAGCGTCCGTGGAAACCCATCCAAGATAAACCCGTTGTCGCAATCAGCTTCTTGCAGGCGGTCACGAACGATCCCAACGACAACTGCGTCTGGAACCAGGCCACCAGCATTCATGTATTCTTTAGCTTTCAACCCCATGACCGTGCCTTCTTTAACGGCAGCACGCAAGATATCTCCAGTTGAAATCTGCGGAATCGAAAACTCTTCCGTCAGCATCTTGGCCTGGGTACCTTTCCCGGCTCCAGGAGGTCCGAGTAAAATCAAATTCATCAGTACTTACCTTGACTATCAGCGACGACTCTTGATTTTCACACCCTTCATGAAGCCTTCATAAGAGCGTGAGATCAAGTGTGCTTCTATTTGAGAAGCCGTATCCAAGCCGACACCAACGACAATCAGAAGAGATGTTCCTCCAAAGAAGAAAGGAACATTGAACTGACCGATCAATAGGGTCGGCAGAACGCAAACTGCTGAGATATAAATTGCACCGGCAAAAGTCAGACGACCAAGCACGTAATCCAGGTAATCGGAAGTCGCCTTACCTGGCCTTACACCGGGGACATAACCACCCTGACGTTTGATATTGTCTGCGACGTCAACTGGGTTAAAGGTTACAGCCGTGTAGAAGTAACAGAAGAAGACAATAAAAGCGACATAAAAAACATTATACAACCAATGAGCAGGTGTCATCATCGACGCGAAGGTCTGTACCCACGGAACATCTACAAAATTTGCAACGGTACTGGGGAACATAATGATCGAACTTGCAAAAATTGGCGGGATAACGCCGCTCATGTTTATTTTGAGAGGCAGGTGACTGCTCTGTCCACCCGCGTTCCTTGCGCCGACGACTCGCTTTGCGTAGTGAATCGGCACGCGTCTCTGCCCGCGCTCCATGAAGATAATGGCCCAGATGACTGCAATCATGATCACCAGGATAAGTAATAAAACCGTCATGGACATTGCACCGGTTTTGAGCAGACGGATGCTGTTGACCAGCGCTGATGGCAGCATCGCAACGATCCCAGCGAAGATAATAAGAGATATGCCGTTGCCTATTCCACGTTCGGTTATTTGCTCACCAAGCCACATGATAAAGGCTGTTCCAGCGGTCAAGGTAATAACAGTCAAAACGACGAAGCCAATGCCTTGCATAGCAACAACCGGCTCACCCGCCGGGCCACGCATGGTTTGCAAACCAATAGCAATTCCGGCACCTTGGACGATCGACAGGCCAACAGTACCGTAACGAGTCCACTTGGTCATGGTCTTACGGCCTTGCTCACCCTCTTTGGACAGGCGCTCAACCGGCTCAAAAACAACAGTCAACAGCTGCATAATGATCGAAGCACTGATATAAGGCATGATGCCAAGGGCAAAAACTGTCAT
Source organism: Deltaproteobacteria bacterium (assembly GCA_024636155.1). GTDB lineage: Bacteria > Desulfobacterota > Desulfuromonadia > Desulfuromonadales > BM103 > M0040. The sequence continues at coordinate 9,418 of JAGXHM010000132.1, read as the reverse complement.
GCGCTCCAGAGCGCCACCAGTAAAAGCACTGACCAGGCCAAGCAAGGTTCCCTCAGTTCCTTCGAAAAACTGGGCAAGAACGGAACCATCAACACCCGGAAGCGGTACGTGGCAGCCGACCCGATAGACCGCAAGCATACCAAGAGTAAAAAGAATGCGGCGACGCAGTTCAGGAATACTGAATATATTCTGGATGCTGGCTAACAAATCAAATGACCTCGACAGCGCCGCCTGCAGCCTCAATTTTGGCTTGGGCAGATTTGCTGAACTTATGGGCTTTAACTGTCAATGCTTTGGAGAGATCACCATCGCCGAGGATCTTGACGCCATCTTTAATATGGCCAATCAATCCAGCCTTACCAAGGGTCTCCAGATCTACCACACTCCCAGCGTCAAACAACTCCAGGTCGCGGAGGTTGACAAGGTCATAGACCTTTCTGCTCAGCGGTGTGAAGCCACGCTTGGGCAGGCGTCTCTGCAGAGGCATTTGACCGCCTTCAAAACCAGGTTTGACGCCACCACCGGAACGGGCATTCTGGCCTTTGTGTCCCTTACCAGAAGTTTTGCCAGTACCCGAGCCGTGACCACGGCCAATCCGTTTCTTACTATGTGTTGAACCGTATGACGGTTGCAGATTACTTAAATCCATGGTTGTTATCCTTGTGCCTATTCTTCAACGGAGACCATGTGGCTGACCTTGTTGATCATACCGCGAATTTCAGGTGTGTCCTTTAGCACGACCGTCTGTTGAAGACGACGCAAGCCAAGTCCATTGAGCACCTTGGTGAAATATTTGTTGCGGCCGATACCGCTACGTTTAAGTGTTATCTTGATGTCCGCCATTATTCTCTCCTGGCTCAGGCTTTTTTATCAGAGCTGGTTGCCCCGAGACCACGTCTTGCAAGGATCTCTTCCGGACTACGCAACATCTGTAGAGCCCGGATAGTCGCCTTGACAACGTTGTGCGGGTTGTTAGAACCAAGACACTTGGTAAGAATATCGCCAATGCCAGCAACTTCCAGAATCGCACGTGCCGCACCACCAGCGATAACCCCAGTACCTTCAGAAGCCGGCCTCAGCAAAACCTTGCCGGCGCCAAACTTGCCGATAACATCGTAAGGGATGGTTGTTCCCTGGATGGGTATGGAAATCATACTCTTCTTAGCCTTTTCGACTCCCTTGCGAATAGCCTCAGGAACCTCTTTGGCCTTACCAAGACCGTATCCAACATTACCGCTGCCGTCACCAACTACAACCAGGGCAGAGAAGCTGAATCGACGACCACCTTTTACAACCTTGGCCGTACGATTAATGTGAATAACGCGATCGGTTAAATTTGTTTCGTTTTTGTCAACGCGTTGCAACGCTCTTCTCCTTTGCCGCTTAGAAAGTCAAACCAGCTTCACGAGCCGCATCGGCAAGTGCTCTGACACGGCCGTGGTACAAAAAGCCGTTGCGGTCGAAAACTACCTGTTTAATGTCCTTTGCCAAGGCCTTTTCAGCGAGTTGCTTGCCAACCACTTTGGCCGCTTCAGCATTCCCGGTGGACTTGACACTGTCCTCAATTCCCTTAACAACCGTAGAAGCCGCAACCAAAGTCTTACCGGTAACATCTTCTATAATCTGGGCATAAATATGTTTGGAGGTACGGAATACGCACAAACGCGGACGCTCAATGCTACCTGTAACCTTTTTACGTACTCTTGCCTGACGCTTTTTGCGGGCATTCCGCCGATCTTTTGAGATATTCACAATTCTCACCTTGTCCTGTTCAGATTACTTCTTACCAGTCTTACCAGCTTTGCGCAAGATACGCTCATCCGCGTATTTAATGCCCTTACCCTTGTACGGCTCGGGTTGGCGGAAAGAGCGAATTTTAGCTGCTGTGGCACCCACCAGTTCCTTGTCTATACCGGAGACGGTAATGCGATTGGCCTTTGTGTCGACTTCAGCGCTGATCCCCTGAGGTAGCGGATATTCAATCGGGTGCGAGTAACCCAACGACAAGTTCAGATTTGAGCCCTTGAGTTCGGCACGATAACCGACGCCATTGATCTCCAGAATCCTGGAGAATCCGGTACTAACGCCATTCACCATGTTTGCTATGAGAGAACGCGAAAGACCCTGCAAAGCAGAACCGGCTGGATTCAGCCGTGAAGCAACCAGCAACTGGTCAGCCTCCATTTTAACCTCAATGGAATCATGAATGATCCGTTCAAGGTGACCTTTCGGCCCTTCGACTTTGATATTTTGACCATCCAGGGTGATTTTAACACCCGAGGCGATACTTATTGGTTTTTTGCCGATACGCGACATCTTTAATCGACTCCTTAAAAATCAACAGTTTACTGAAGAGTTACCAAATCGTGCAGAGAACTTCACCGCCGATTGCAGCTTCTCGTGCAGAGACATCATCCATAACACCCTTGGAAGTCGACAGAATCGCAGCCCCGAGACCATTCTTAACGCGAGGGACTTCATTCTGCCCTACGTAAACCCGACGACCAGGCTTCGACACGCGGGTAATCTCATGGATTACTGCTTGACTCTGCTCATCATATTTCAGGTAAACACGCAGGATTCCTTGCAGGTTGTCACTGACAACCTTGAAATTCTTTATGTAACCGAGTTCTTTTAGAACCTCGGCAATGGCAACCTTCACATTGGACGAAGGAATGTCAAACTTTGCATGTTTTGCCATGCCTGCATTGCGAATACGGGTCAACAAGTCCGCGATCGGATCCGTCATAGCCATGAATACTGCTCCTTAATGCCTGATTACCAGCTGGACTTGGTTACGCCCGGCAGTTTGCCTTCAGACGCCAGCTTGCGCAGACAGATTCTGCACATATCAAATTTACGATAGTACGCACGAGGCCGACCACAAATCGGGCAGCGATTATACTTTCTCACGTTAAACTTCTGAGGCCCTGCGGCCTTTATGCGCATCGATTTCTTTGCCACGAACTTCCTCCGCTATGCTGCTACAGTCTGTTTACGAAAGGGCATGCCCATTTCGGTAAGCAGTGCACGACCCTCTTCATCAGTACGAGCCGATGTGACAATTGTCACATTCATTCCCTTGACCTTATCGATTTTCTCGATATCGATCTCAGGGAAAATTAACTGCTCCCGAATACCGAGGGTGTAATTTCCACGACCGTCAAAAGCTTTGGCCGACACACCCTTGAAGTCCCTGACCCGGGGCAAAGCAACATTGATCAGACGATCAAGGAATTCATATGCCCGGTCACGCCGCAAGGTTACCATGACACCAATTGGCATATCTTCGCGCAATTTAAACTGTGCGATTGATTTCTTGGCGCGTGTAATAACTGCTTTTTGACCAGTAATGCGGGACATCTCTTCGACTGCAGATTCCAGAATCTTTACATTCTGTATCGCTTCGCCAAGCCCCATATTAATGACGACTTTTTCGACGCGAGGGACTTCCATCACGTTCTTAAGCTGTAATTCCTTAAGCAACTTCGGAACCAGCTCGTTCTGATATAATTCCTTGAGCCTTGCCATGAAAAACTCCGTTAATTATTCACAATCTCGTTGCACTTCTTGCAGAAACGGACCTTGCTACCATCCTCAAGCACTCTGAGACCAGTGCGCGCCGGCTTATTGCAACCCTGGCACAACAATTGGACATTAGAGAGAGCAATTGGTGCTTCCTTTTCAATGATCCCACCCTCGTTATTAGTACGAGAGGGGCGCGTATGGCGCTTCATCAGGTTGAGATTCTCAACCAGAACTCGGCCTTTATCAGGCATAACGCGCAGAACCTTGCCGCTTTTGCCTTTATCTTTCCCGGCAACAATTATTACCAGGTCATCTTTTTTCACATGGAGTTTTGTGACTGCCATGACTCTTTACTCCCAGCTTTAAAGGACCTCAGGGGCCAGTGAAACAATTTTCATAAACCGCTTGGCGCGTAACTCACGAGCGACTGGTCCAAAGATACGTGTACCAACCGGCTCTCCAGACGCGCTAACTACAACTGCAGAGTTAGTATCAAAGCGGATATAAGAACCGTCGGGACGGGTAACCTCTTTTGCGGTGCGCACAATTACCGCACGGACAACATCACCCTTCTTCACCTTCGAATTAGGCATCGCCTCTTTGACTGAGCAGACGATAATGTCACCAATACCTGCATACTTGCGCTTGGACCCGCCAAGAACCTTAATGCAACAGAGTTTCCGAGCTCCGGAATTGTCTGCGACAGTAAGGGTAGATTGCATCTGAATCATGGCCAGTATCTCCTAAACGCTAACGCGTTTCTCGATAATTTCACGAACCCGCCACCGCTTGTCTTTCGACAGAGGGCGAGATTCTACAATCAGCACCTTGTCACCGGCAGCACAATCATTCAACTCGTCATGCGCTTTACAGGTAACACTACGCTTGATATATTTCTTGTAGGTCGGGTGCTTAATGATGTTGTCGACCTTAACAACCACGGTCTTATCCATCTTGTCGCTTACCACAATTCCAACCCGCAACTTCTTATTACCACGTTCTTTCGTCATTGCCGTCCTCGTTTAATCGGATTAGCTGTGCTTTGTTTGAAGCGCAGTTTTCACCCGGGCAATTTCCTTACGCACCTGAGGGATGCGAGAGGTGTTTTCCAGATGTCCAGTGTGCAGTTGAAACTTCAGGTTGAACAACTCCTGGTTCAACTCTGCAACTGCTGCATCAAGTTCTTCGACTGTTTTGTCACATAATTGTTCAGGCTTCATGACCGGACTCCTCACGAACCACGATCTTGGTTTGCATTGGCAGTTTGTGAGCGGCCAGACGGAACGCTTCTCTAGCATCCTGTTCGGCAACACCCTGCATTTCATAAAGGATCATCCCCGGGCGAACCACGCAGACCCAGCTATCTGGCGAGCCTTTACCTTTACCCATACGGGTTTCGGCAGCCTTACGGGTCAATGATTTGTCTGGGAACGCACGAATCCAGATCTGCCCGCCACGCTTTACATAGCGTGTCATGGCGCGACGTGCAGCCTCAATCTGCCGCGCGGAGAGCCAACCGCAATCCACAGCCTGCAGACCAAAATCTCCAAAGTTCAGATCCGTACCGCCACGGGCAGCACCCTTCATACGACCTTTGAATTGTTTTCTATGCTTAACCTTTTTAGGCATTAACATGGTGAATAAACTCCTGACTTGTTACTTATTTCTGCTGGTCCTTATTACCAAGGATCTCGCCCTTGAAAATATGAACTTTAACACCGATAATGCCGTAAGTAGTCTTGGCTTCAGCGAACCCGTAATCAATATCGGCACGCAGAGTATGAAGAGGCACGCGACCTTCACGATACCATTCACGACGGCTCATCTCTGCCCCGCCAAGTCGACCGGAACATTCAATCTTGATCCCTTGGGCACCAAACTTCAGAGATTGACCAACGGCTTTCTTCATAGCACGCCTGAAAGCAACCCGACGAACCAACTGCAGGGCGACATTCTCAGCCACTAACTGGGCATCAACTTCAGGCTTGCGAACTTCCTGAATGTTGATAAAAACCTCTTTGTCAGTCAGCTTGGCCAGCTCCTTCTTAAGAGCTTCAACTTCTGAGCCTTTTTTGCCGATGATGATACCAGGGCGAGCAGCGAAGATATTTATCTTGGCCTTACCGGCAGCACGCTCAATTTCCACTTTCGAAATACCGGCGTGGTGCAAACGCTCTTTCAAGTAATTACGTAGTTTGAGATCCTCATGTAGTAGCAGCGCATAGTCCTTCTCTGCATACCAGTTGGACTCCCATGTACGAATTACGCCTAAGCGAAATCCTATTGGATGAACTTTCTGACCCAAAACTACACCTCCTCAGGTGGCTACTTCTCGTCCAGAACCACGGTAATGTGACTAGTCGGCTTACGAATTTTCGTTGCCCGGCCTTGAGCGCGCGGCATAAAGCGCTTGAGGACAGGTCCCTGATCAACAAACACTGCCTTAACAAAGAGCCGGTCAACATCCGAGATGCCTTTTTGCTCAGCATTAGCAACTGCTGAGCGCATCACCTTGGCGACGATATCCGCCGGGCGTTGAGGCGAAAACTTCAAGATATTAAGAGCTTCCTGTACAGCCTTACCGCGGACCATATCCACAACCAGACGGGTCTTTTGTGGCGACAGGCGAGCAAATTTCAATTTCGCACTTGCTTCCATGTGCTGGTACTCCCTCAGCTAATGATTACTTCTTCTTTTTCCGGTCCGAACCGTGACCGTAGTAGGTCCTGGTTGGGGAGAACTCACCAAGTTTGTGGCCAACCATATTTTCAGACACAAAGACCGGAATGAACTTTTTGCCATTATGTACGGCAAAGGTCATACCGACAAAATCAGGATGAATTGTGGAGCGTCGTGACCAGGTCTTGATCACTTTATGAGCACCACGATCGCCAATGTTTTCAATTTTTCGCAACAGGCTCTGTTCAATATAAGGGCCCTTTTTAATTGATCTTGCCACAGTCGTCTCCTATTTCCTTACTTGGTCCGACGGCGGACAATAAAACGATCCGTCCGCTTGTTAGAGCGCGTTTTGTAACCCTTGGTTGGAACGCCCCATGGGGTTACAGGGTGACGGCCACCTGAACTCTTGCCTTCACCACCGCCATGTGGATGGTCAACCGGGTTCATGGCAACACCGCGAGATTGTGGGCGTTTGCCCAGCCAACGATTACGACCAGCTTTACCAATCTTGACATTCTCATGATCCGTATTACCAACCTGACCAATCGTAGCGCAACAGTCCTGCAACACCAGACGAACTTCTCCGGAAGGCAACCGAAGCTGAGCATACTTGCCCTCTTTGGCTGCAATCATCGCGTAGGTACCGGCGCTGCGAGCAAGTTGCCCACCTTTGGCGACCTTTAGTTCAATATTATGAACCCAGGTACCAAGTGGAATCGAGCGAATCGTCATGGCGTTGCCTGGCACGATGTCAGCGGTATCACTAGCAACAATGACGTCGCCAACTTTGATGCCAACGGGAGCCAGGATATAACGCTTCTCACCATCTACATAATGTAGCAAAGCGATCCGTGCAGAGCGATTCGGGTCGTATTCAATCGTTGCGACCTTGGCTGAGATCTCACGCTTGTCGCGCTTAAAATCTATCACCCGGAACCTACGTTTGTGACCACCACCGGTGTGCCGCTTGGTGATACGACCTGTGTTATTACGACCGCCAGATTTTGAAAGCGGTGCCAACAGTGACTTTTCCGGGGTTGATGCCGTGATTTCCTCGAAAGTCGAGGCGGTCATGTGTCGGCGACCCGGTGATGTCGGTTTAAACTTTTTGATCCCCATTATTACTACTCCGTCAGATGGATATCAATCTTGCTAAACACCAAAGAAATCGATGGTGCCATCAGCCAAGGTCACATACGCTTTTTTGACATTGGGACGTTTGCCAAAATTACGTCCAGAGCGTTTGATTTTGCCGGCAACAATCAGAGTACGTATTTCTTGTACCTTGACGTTGAAAGCAAGTTCAATCGCCTTCTTGATTTCAACCTTGTTGCTGCTCATTGCAACTTCAAAAGCAACAACATTACCGGATTCCTTCATCAAGTTGGACTTCTCTGTAACCAGGGGCTTCCTGATAATCTGATGTAAAGGTTTCATTTTGCCAAGACTCCTTCAATCTGATCAACCGCAGCTTCGGTCATGACCAGGTTAGGATACTTTAGGATGTCGTAGACATTGACACCTTCGGCACGCAGGACTTTAACAAAAGGTACGTTGCGCGCAGACAGCTCAAGGTTTGTGTTTTCGCCATCAATCACAATCAGTGCCTTCTTAAGCTCAAACCGATCGAGAACTTCAGCGAAACCCTTGGTGCTGATCTGCTCGAGATCCAAGGAGTTGACAACCGTCATGCATTCTTCCTTGAAACGAACCGACAGAGCACTACGTAGTGCAGACTGCTTAACCTTACGGTTCAACTTAAACGAGTAATCGCGCGGCGTAGGACCGAAAACAACACCACCACCAACATGGTTGGGTGCGGTCTTTGTCCCCTGTCGAGCATTACCTGTGCCCTTTTGTTTAAAAGGTTTCTTACCACCGCCTCTAACTTCGCTGCGGCCTTTTGCCTTAGCAGTTCCCTGACGACGAGCAGCTAACTGGTAGCGGACCATGTCATGTAGCAGGTATCCTTTGACGTCAGCATCAAAGACTTCGTCAACCAATTCCCGCTCAGAAACTTGCTTGCGGCTAATATCAAATACAGCAATCTTTGCCATAACTAAACTCCGGCCCTCAATCTTGTATTAATCACTTAGACTTAACGCATTTACGGATCACAACAAGACCCTGGTTAGCCCCGGGGATAGCCCCTTTGACCAGAATCAAATTCTGCTCAGGACGAACTTCCACAATTTCCAGATTTTGCGTGGTGACACGAGCATTACCCATCTGGCCAGGCATTTTTTTGCCCCTATGCACACGTGATGGCGTGGCGCTCATGCCAATCGAGCCAGGAGCACGATGGAAGTGAGAACCATGAGTTGCACGACCGCCAGAGAAGCCCCAGCGCTTGATAACGCCCTGAAACCCTTTCCCTTTACTGGTTCCAGTTATGTCAACAATATCACCGGCCTTGAAAACAGCATCACAGATGATCTGGTCACCAACCTGGTAATCATCAACATTGACTGCCGCCAGCTCGCGCAGATTAGCAAATGCACCCTGATCAGCTTTCTTGAAATGCCCCATCATCGGTTTATTAACCCGATGGGTTTTCTTCTCCGAGAAGCCAACCTGTAAAGCATTGTAACCATCAACGGATTCTGTTTTCTTCTGCAGGACAGTACAAGGGCCTGCTTCCACCACGGTCACAGGAATCCGGCGACCATCGGCTGCGAAAACCTGGGTCATACCCAGTTTTTTACCCAAAATTCCCTGAATCATTACTTTACCCTTACTTGACTATTACAGCTTGATCTCGACATCGACACCGGCAGAAAGGTCCAGCTTCATCAAAGCATCAACCGTCTGTTGGGTCGGCTCGACAATATCAAGCAGACGCTTATGTGTGCGCATCTCAAACTGTTCACGACTTTTCTTGTCAACATGAGGTCCACGCAGCACACAGTACTTGTTGATCACTGTCGGCAACGGAATCGGTCCTGCAATGCGAGCACCTGTGCGCTTGGCGGTGTCGACAATTTCATTTACCGCCTGATCGAGCAACTTGTGATCATATGCCTTAAGGCGGATACGGATCTTCTGGTTCTGCATGATCTCGTCCTTTTTACTCAATAATCTCGCTGACAACACCAGCACCAACGGTACGACCGCCTTCGCGGATTGCGAAGCGCAGCTCTTTATCCATAGCGATCGGGGTGATCAATTGCACAGTGACACCAATGTTGTCACCAGGCATAACCATCTC
>JAGXHM010000131.1 GCA_024636155.1 Deltaproteobacteria bacterium | reverse complement strand
GACAGCCTTTTTGCTTACTTTTTTGGCGTTGAAAAAAGTAAGGCGTCTGGCGGGACGCGACCCGCCGGTTCTAAAGGTTTTGATTCTCAGCTGACAGCTGATAGCTGATTTTCTGCAATTCAACCTCGAACAAGAGCTAGTCTCCTCCGAACTCTTCAACTATACTGTTCGCAGATTGATTGAACCTCTGTCCAGTATGGATACGAATGTACACATCATATTTCGGCCTTAATGAAAACCCGTTTTCGATCGCACCGGATCCACTCTATCTTTACATGAGTGAGCACCATCGCGAGGCTCTTGCGCACCTGAAGTACGGGGTGATGAGTGACGGCGGCTTCGTCCTGCTGACCGGCGAGGTTGGTGCGGGCAAAACGACCCTCTGCCGCAGCCTTCTGGAGCAGTTGCCTGACAACGTGATTGTTGCCTACGTCCTCAATCCCAAGGTCAGCGTCATCGAACTGCTTGAGACTATCTGTGACGAACTCCGGATTGAGCGACCGGAGCAGGGCAGCATCAAACAGCTGGTTGATCGGCTCAATGTCTACCTCCTCGAAGCCAATGCACAAGGACGCAAAATTGTACTGATCATTGACGAGGCGCAGAACCTCTCCATTGAGGTTCTCGAACAATTGCGTTTGCTGACTAACTTGGAGACAAACCGCTACAAGCTGTTGCAAATTGTCCTGCTCGGTCAACCGGAGCTATTGCAGATTCTAAACCGACAGGAGATGCGCCAGCTCTCTCAGCGAGTAACTGCCCGTTATCATCTGGGGTCTCTTGATGTCGAGGAGATTGACGCTTATGTACGTCATCGGCTGAATGTTGCCGGATGCAATCGTCCACTTTTCCCCGAGAAGCTCAGCAAGACCCTCGGGCAGCTGACAGGTGGCATTCCGCGCCTGATCAACCTGGTCTGCGACCGGGCTCTGCTCGGTGCTTATGTTCTGGAACGGCAGCAGATCGACAGCAAGATCCTGCATCAGGCGGCCCGGGAAGTGCTTGGCGACCGCTCGCCACAAAGCACGGGGAAAAGGGTTGCGTTGGCGGCCGGTATGGCATGTCTCATCCTGTTGCTGCTTACCGCCGGCCTCTGGTCATGGGAGCCTACGCTGTTCGCTACGACCGGCTCGCTTTTTGGGCTTGAGGCAAGTCAGCCGGAACCGCTCCAGCCAAGGGTCGTCATAGAAAAGCCGCCAGAGGTTGTCGTGGCCCCTGTGTCACCGGCAGTTGCGGACGTGATTGAGGACGTGGCTGAGGACGTGGCTGAGGACTCAGCTGAGGATATGCTGCCGCAGAGCTGGCCGATGGATTTTGCCACCGGCCAGGACATGCAAAGTGCGTTTGCCGACCTTGCCCGGTTGTGGGGCCTCTCCAACCTCGACAACCGTGCTGATTACTGTACCTCCGCTCTTGAATACGGCCTGAATTGCCTGTCACGCAAGGACAGTCTTGAGACGTTGCGCGGCATGAACAGGCCGGCAATTCTGACGCTTTATGACGATGATGGCGCACCATTTCATGTGGTTATGGCGCAACTGGATAACGATAGGGCACTTTTCGTCGCCGGTGACAGGCAATATGAGCTGGCCCTTTCTGCAATTGCCTCACGCTGGTTCGGCGAGTACTTTTTGCTCTGGCAGAAACCGCCGATTCAGCGGGATTTTTTGAAACCGGGGGATAGGGGAGATTCTGTCGATTGGTTGGCAAAAACTCTTCAGGAATTGGGCCATTATGATGCCACCGGTCGTGAGGTCCGCCTTGAGGGCGCGCTCCTCGGGGCCTTCAAGCACTTTCAGTTCAGCAGCGGTCTGACGCCGGATGGTATCCTCGGGCCAATGACTCTGATCCATCTTAATACTGCCCGCGATCTGGATGGTCCTCGTCTGTCCTCGCAAGGAGACAGCTGATGTCTTTTATCCTCGAAGCACTCAAGAAATCGGAGCAGCAACGGCAAGAGAAGAACGCGTCAGAGCAAAAGGTGCGCAAGCGGACTCTCTCACTGACGTCAAGCCAACCCGGTCGCAACTATTACTGGCTTCTGGCAGCTCTTTTACCGCTGGTTCTGCTCTGCGGCTGGTGGCTTTACAGCGAGACGAATTCGACCAGAAAGAGGCTTGCCGAGCAGTCCTTGGCGACGAGCGCACCTTTGGTCAGCCAATCTAAAGAAGCTGAATCTCCAGTGATCCTCCCTGCGACGTTGGCAAGCGCCACGCAACAGCCTGTTGCAGCAGAGCCGGCTCCTGTGCCAAGTATTTATATCTCACCCCCGGTGGTACCAGCCAAGACAAAATCAGTGAAAGATTATGAGCTTGCCGCGGAATCACGACGGCTTGATGCTGTCGCAGCAACAGAAATCATCACAATCGACAAACCTGTCGCGACCGTCGTCATCGAACAGTCGCAACCGCAAGCCTCCGACGGGCTACCGCTCTACACCGATCTATCCAGAGAGTTACGTGATCGGATGCCTGCTCTGGTTATGAGTATGCACTTCTACAACAGAGAACCGAACCGCCGGCTGGTCCGGATTAATGACCGTCTGCTGCACGAGGGCGATTTGGTGAGTCAGAATCTGGAGCTTGTTGAAATCACACCGACCGGGGTTATTCTGGACTTTTTGGGCAAAGCTTTCAAGCTGCCCGGTTCACACCGGTAGCAAGGGAGAGTGAGTGCTTTCTGCAGTCTGGCTGGTTTGCCAACGTCTTTGACCTGTTAAAGCTTGGCTTAATATCCAGGGGTTCGGCAAGCAAGAACGGCTTTACAATTAACAAGAGCGGGCTGGGAGAATCTCCCGGCCCGCTCTTGTTTTAGGATCTCAGCTTGACAAAGGCAGGTGCTGGAAGACTGAGTTTAATACCACGTTGAGTTGTTGTGATTATAGTCGTAGCCGTTCAAGTGACAGCTGCCGTTGCACGTCATGTTGCTTCCGTCCCAGGTCGGGATGATCGTGTCTGACCCGATGGGAAGGTTGACGTCCGCGGGGAAGTCCGTGTCGTAATGGTTGTCTGTGCAAGACCCGGCACTGCTGTGGCAGCGATCACAGGTTTCAGCAGGAATCGAGGAGATGCTCCGGCTATGGCCGATGCGATCATGCTGCCCCTTGCGATTCGGGTTTGTATCTCCGACGACTGCGCCGTTGTTCGGCGGAAGGTTATGGCAGGAGGCACAGTCGGTTGGATAGTTGACGGGGCTTTCCGAATGGCATTCCTGGCAGCTCACTCCGGCGCTTGCTGTCTGGTCGTTGTTGATGCCGTCTAAATTCTCGCCATGGCAGAGCGTGCAGGCATTGAGAACATTGTCCGCAGCATTATGCCCGGTGCAGCCTTGCCAATCTTGCGGGTGCCCGTAGTTGAGACCATGGCAGCCTTCGCAGCCCTGGCCATCGATGCCCAGGTTGAACCGCGGGCTGGTGCCGGGCCCGCCAAGCTCGCCGTGGCATCCCTGGCAGAAGGTCAGGTCAGCCTTGGCTTCCAGGCCATGGCCGCCGTTGCGGTAACTGTCGCCCAGGTCATGAGGTGCTTCGCCGGGGCCGTCGGGGTGGCAGGCGGCGCCGTTAAAGTTGGCTGAGAAGCAGCTGGGAGCGGGAGTGCGCCCCCGCAGGTCCTGACCGTGGCACGCGGCACACGGCTTAAAGCCGTCGGTGTCGGCATAGGAGCGGTGATCAATATAAGAACTCGCCCAGCTTGAGGGGTGGATCAAAAGAGGCGGGGCCGTATTGAAAGCATGGCAACTGTAGCAGCTGACGACATCGCCGCTGCCGCTCAAATCGGCGCCATGGCAGCTGACGCAGTCAGTATAATCGGCACTGGCAAGGGCTGCCTCGGAGTGAGAGCTGAACCAACTCTGGGGATGGGCGTTGGTATCTACCGGCGAATCGGATCCACCACTGGAACAGGCACCCAGAAACAGTGTCGAAGCAAGCAAAACTAAAAAAGGCAGTTTACACATTCTTATCTCCTTGTTCTCGTCTAGCCGTGACAGCGGGCGCAGGTCTGCGTGGCCTTCGGGTTGCCGTGGCAGCGGAAGCATGAGGTCGGGTCTACTTTTGCATCGATGCGGTGGCGGCTGAGGTAATCGCCACGGTGCGGCGCGCTGCGGTAGGTCTCTGCCTGGTTCTTCAGCGACGGCTTCAATTCGACCCGGGTCGCATGGCAGTCGTTGCAGAAGCTGGTCTGGTGGCACATGGCACAGACGGCTTCTCCCTGGGTGGCCTCGGGACGGTGGTTCTTGCCAAAGTCGGCCGTATGCACGTAACGCTCGTAGGCCAGTTCTGTGCCGCGCTCATGACAGTTGGTGCAGACTTTCGGGCTCACTGTGAGTTCGGCAGCACTCGGGTGCCGGGCAGGGAGCGCTGAGCGGCTCTGTAAGCCGGTGCAGGCCGCCACTAGCAGCAGAACTGCCAGCAAGGTGAGAATTGAGAGTAAGCTCTTGTTCGCCATAGTATCTATCTCCTGTCGGAACCGGTGAAAGCGCTATTGTTTGTCGTAGCGGTAAGACATGGTCACCATGCCGCGCATGTCATCATCGAAATACGGATCCTGGCTGTAATCTCCTGACAGCTTGACCGTCAAAGCATCATTCAGGAATCGTTTACCTGCGCCAAGAGAAAGGAAGAGCGAGTTGTCCTCGCCGTAAATTTCCTTGTCGTAGTAGGCAATGAGCACATCGGCGCTAAAGAAGTCGATCCAGAAGTTGTCGGCCATGGCGTCGCAGTAGCCGTAAAGACGCAGCAGGGTGTAGTCATTACCGGTCGCGTTGTCGGTCGCGGTGTGCCCGATTTCGCCACCGAGCTGGGTCAGGTCTTCGCCCTGCCAGCTTGCCAGGAGAGTATAGGTCTCGGCTTTGTCGCTTTGATCGTAATCGAAGAATTTAGCTTTTCCGCCAAGGGTCCAGGCTTCGTCAACCTGCCACAGGGCATCGACGCCGTAGGCGGTTAATTCTTCACTGGACTGCGCCAGCATCCGGAACGGGTTGACCGCATTGGCGCCAGTGCTGAAATAATCCTGGTAGGAAAAATGCTGGTAATGGGGCTTGAGGAGCACGCTGCCGAGCGGAATGCGCAGCTCGTAGGAGTGTTCCGCCCAGTCTTCGGTCTGCCGGTTGTAGGTGGAGGAGCCAAACAGGCTGAGATCGGCAGGCAAAAAAGCCGAGAAGTCTACACCGAGCATCTCTTCGGCGGTGTCACTATCATTTTCAATCAATTTATAAGAGACGCCGATCTCATAATCCGTACCGAGGTGGTGGGCAAGACGGCCGCCGTAGATACTGTCGCCGCTGCGGCCATTTGTTGAATCGAGGCCAACCGGTTGGCCGCCATAGAGCGACAGGGCGAAATAGTCGCCGAGGTCGCCGCTCAGGCGCAGGCCGTCGATGGCCTCGTTGGCCACGCCTTCGAAGATGTATTGGCGACCGAGGCGCAAGTTGCAGCGGTTCTCTTCGCGGCTGTACTCGAGGTAGCCGTAGAGCAACTCACCTGCTGTTTGATCTTCATAATAATTGTGGTCAGCGAAGTCGGCGCGGCCCCAGCCGTAGAGGTGGAAGGAAAGCCCGTAGTCCTCGAGCTGGCCAGCGTCGAGCTGTAAATACTCATAACCGGGGAGAACGGCGACATCCTTTTCGCTGGCAGTGTCCCGCTCAAAAATCCTCAAGATGGTGTCGGCTTTGAAGGAGACCTCTGTACTGAAAGAATAGGCAGGCAGAACCCCCAAAAGCAAAATAAATGCAAGAACACCTGCGCGAGACCATGTGCTAATCCGCATGTTACCCCCTAAGAAACGTTGTGGATGCTGACGACATTTTCTGTACGTCATGCTCCGTCTGACTTCAAAACCCTGAAGCTCTTACTTTTTAAACCGTGTTGATGATCACGGGCACCGGGGCCCGAAAGAATGTAGAAACCATTATTAATTGCAATGCTGAAATGCCTAGCCCGTTCAAAACACTAAAAATTGTCAACACATTATAAATGATTGTACCCAATATGCAATTTTAATCAGCCAGCAGCGACCAGTCTTCTGCCGTTATCATCTATGATGAAAATAATCTGCAAAATCAGAGGTTTGTCACGAAAAAAGCTAAAAGAAAAGGCTCATGGTCTTCAACGCCGGCGATTCGCCAGGCACCTTATCTGTTGTTTTGTCGCATCCCCTGAGTAATGCGCAGTTCGAGCTTTTGCGCGATCTCCGGGTCAAGCGCCTTCAGTTTTGCCGCAAGGCTTCGCGTCGTCACCGGATCACCAAGCTCAAGGCTCAACACGGCGGCGTTGAATAACGCCTTAACATGGGCCGGATCCAGTTGTGCTGCTGCCATAAACGAACCCAGAGCCTCGGCTGGATTGCCGTTTCGATAGAGCGAAAGGCCGAGGTTGAAGTGGTAGTCAGGGTTTGAGCCTTCCAGCGCAATGGCGCGACGAAAATGTACAATTGCTTCATCATAGTGACCAAGACGGTCAATAGCCAGACCCAGGTTGAAATGAAGTGAGGCATTGTCAGGTTCAAATTGTAGACCTTTTTGCAGGTAAGTAGCAGCGTTACTGAACTTTCCGAGTCGGTTGTAGATAACTCCAAGGTTGTTGTAAAGTTTAAAATGTGACCCATTGCTGCGTAATCCATCCTGAAGAATGGCCACCGCTTTTGAAAAATCGCCTTGGTCCGCATAGGCCTTGGAGAGATTGATATGAATGAGAACATAATCAGGGTTGATTTCCAAGGCCCGCTGATAAAGGGGGATTGCTTCGGCCAGGCGACCTTGTTTACGGTAAGCGTTGGCCAGTTCAACGTGCACCCGCTCGCTGCGGGGAGCACGCTTAAGATTGTCCTGGTAAAAAGCGATGGGATCATTCCAAAGCTGATTGCGCTGCCAGGTGAGGAGTGCAAGTAGACCAATCAGCAAGGCACCGGATATCAATGCGGTTTGACGGGGCAGTCTGGCAAATCCGGCCATTACCACCAGAATGAAACCGAATATCGGGATGTAAAGCCGATGCTCGAAAACCGGGTCGAGGGGAATAACCGTAGACTCAACCGAAAGGCACAGGAAAAACCAGAAGATCCCGGCCGAAACCAGTGGCAGCCTTTTGCGCAGGAATGTGGCGGCAGTCAGCAAGGCAGCGATGCCGAGCAAAGCGATCAAGCTCTTCAAATTCCAGAGCGTTGCAACGATGGGGTAATCGTAATCGAGGGCTTGGCCATAGGGGATGAACAGTAGCCGCAGGTAATGCCAGATGACGGAAAACTCCGTCACCAGGTAATTAATGGGGGAAAGATTCCTGAGATGGATTAGGGCTGGCACTCCACTGACATTGGCGAGCCCTCCCTCTGTGAGAGCCGGCACAAAGAGAATTTGTGCCGCAACCCATAAGGGAGCCAGGGCAAACGGGGCCATATATCCGAGCATTTGCTGCCAGGAAAGACGCCTTTCATGAGAGAGAAAATAACGGTCGAAAAGGAGAATCGCCACCGGCAATACGGCAGTGTTCGGTTTAACAAATACCGCCAGTGCACCGGAAAGAAGAGCTCCGCCATAGAGAAGCCAATGACGGGTCGACTGATTCCTCGAAGATTCTCTTGCCAGAATGTATAAATACACCGCCAGAAAGAAAAACATCGCGGCAAGGCTGGTCATACGTTGAACAATGTAGGTCACCGCCTGAGTTTGCAGTGGGTGGGCAACAAAAATCAGGGCGCCACATAACGCTAACGGGAGGCGGCTGGGAAACACCCTTTTAAGGAGGAGAAAGACCAGACAGGAGGTGATCAGGTGAATAACGATATTGACAAGGTGGTAACTGACGACGTTGGTTCCACCAATAGAATAATTCAGGGCAAGGGTTAAATCGGCCATACCTCGTGATGATGCAAACAGGTTGTCCAGAGCTGACGGAAACTGGCGGATAGACTGATTTTCGACAATGGCTCGAATGTCATCCAGGTACCAAGGGACATTCAGGGTGTGCCCATAAATGAGCCCGCCCAGCACGGCGATGCAGGCCAGTGCAGCAGAATTGATCCGCCATTTTTTTTTCGATGAGTCTGTTCTCAAGCCAAGCATGCTTTGCCTATTTTCGTTACAGGGTTTTCTGATGATTGGCAACCGGCTTTCTAATCGCCGTCATCAGAATTGCAAGTAGCACCTTGATCATGTAATAAACGCTCGTCACTCCCGCTATTGAGGAACCCCCACCCTGACGTTCACGCATCACGGTAATAACTTCCACAATCCGGAAGCCATTTCGACCCAATAGGATGACCGCCTCCGGTTCCGGGTAGTCGAGGGGGTAGTGATGTGCCAGGAATCCTATGGCTTTTAGATCATAGGCCCGAAATCCCGAGGTGTTATCAGTCACCCGCTGGCCGATCAACAACGAGTTGATTGTCTGAAACAACCTGATACCGATGCGCCGGGAGAAGGTTGATCGATAACCCGATTGCGCCTTCAGGAAACGTGAGCCGATCACCATGTTGGCTTCCTGGTCGCACAGCGCCCGGAGCAGTTTGGGGATTTCGTCAGCCAGATGTTGTCCGTCACCGTCGAACTGGACGGCAGTAGCATAATTGTTCCGCGCAGCATACTTGAACCCTGTCTGTACGGCCCCTCCAATTCCGAGATTTTTTGGTAAATCGATAACCTGCGCCTGTCCGGTCGTCCTGGCGAGAGAGGAGGTCGCATCACTGGATCCATCATTAATGACCAGGATGTCGATGTCGGTCTCAATAAGGTTCAGATCCTCAATGACCTGACCAATATTTTGCTCTTCGTTGAAAGCGGGGACGATGACCAGAACCTCCGCCCGTTTCTCCACTGGCGGACAGTTTCTCAGCCCCATCTCCTGCATCATTTCCTTGTTCTGTTCAGAAAGTCTGGTGACAACAACTGTCAGGTGAATGAGGAGCAAAAAAGTAAATCCCGTGGTCATCAAAGTCAGGACGCTGGGTGGATAGGCAATGCCGAAAAAATATCCAAGCCGGTCAATGGCGTAGCGATCGAAAGAGAGGTAGAGCAGGAAGAGGCTCAAGACGAACCAGAGCAGGGAATATTCTTCCCTGATGCGTTTATTCTTCACCAAACTGAAGATGAAGAAGAAGATAAACAGGCTGAAAAGAATGGAAAAAACCTGGATTTTATCAACGACAAAGGGGCCCAGTGTCATTTATGCCTCCCAGCAAATTTGTACATAAAAGAGAAAGTTAAGGTTTAATCAGCCGATAGATCATCTTTGTTCGCAGCGCATAGATTTTGTGGAGGACCAGGGATGTTTTCCCTCTCCAACCAAGATTTGCAGCATGTTCGCGTACTGTCAAGAAAGCCTCTTCCATATGTTCCAACGTTCTGAGACTGCTCTTGGAATCCCGATGGACCCTGAAATCCGCCAGGTAATTTTTGAGAACAACAGGCTCAGCAATTTGTGCAAAACGCAGAAAAAGATCATAGTCCATGGCCAGGTGCCACCTCTTGTCAAGCTCTCCTGCAGCTTCCCATAACGGACGGTTCCAGAATGTCGACATTTGCGGGATAAAGTCTTCGGTCAGAAACTTATAAAGAGAAAAACGGCTGCCGCGAAAGTTCTTGTACTTCACAATGAAACTTGAAATTTCACGATTCCTCTCGTCGATAATGCCGCCGCGCCCGTAAAGCCATCGGGGCTCAGGACTGCTCAGATAAGGCAAAAGCTGCCGGAGCGCTCCGGGACGCATCCTGTCATCGGAATTGAGCCAGCCAAGAATGTTGCCACGGGCCAGAGTCATGCCACGGTTAATCGCGTCGGTCTGGCCATCGTCTGGGGAAAAGTGCAGTTGAAGCCTCTCCCCGTAGTTTCTCTGCAAGGATTGCAGTAACTCTCTGGAGCCATCCGTCGAACCGGGATCCATGACCAGCAGTTCGAGATCAACGCCTTCCTGATCAAGCACTGAACGCACCGATTCTTCGAGGAAATTTACCTGTTGATAGCAGGGCATGATGATGGAAATGAGTCGTTGGGAAGTCATGATAGCTCGGCATCCAATTTTTCAACATGTCGGTACAGTGCTTGCGCGGTGGAATAATTCCGCCAGACATGGGGAGTAAAGAGGCTTTTCGTTGCGCCCCATGAGGTGAAAATTGTTGCCGCTGATTTGACAAGATTGTTCAGCATAGGCAACGGTTGTCGTTGCTTCAAGTCCTGGTTTGCCTGATGGGCAAAGAGTCGCGCCCGTTCCAGACGAAAGTAGGCGGGCAAACCGTTGCAGCCATAACGCCGGGCGACCATCTCAACCTCCTCGAGTCGCTCGAAGCCTCCCTCGGCGGTCTTATTCGAACCCAGCCACCGGTAGCTGGCCAGCTGTTTTTCGATATATACGACATCATAACCTTGGGCAAGACGGATCCACAAATCCCAGTCCATAGCCCAATTCAGGGTCTTGTCCAGCCCGCCGACGGCCTCGTAAGCCTTGCTCAAGAAGAAGGCTGCGGGCTGAATAATATAATCGCCGTAATGAATCAGGCGATGCAGTGAATAAGGCTCGACCACTGTGCAGGCTCCAAGGGTGCGTCCAGCGACATCGATGAAGTCAGCGTTGCCATAGATCAATGCCGTTCCGGGATTGGCCAGAAAAGTATCAACTGCAGTGCGTACAGCTCCCGGCTTGAGAACATCGTCGGCATTCAGCCAGCCGAGAATCGCTCCCGTCGTTTGCTCGAAGCCGCGGGCGATCGCATCTGCTTGGCCCTGATCTTTTTCACTGATCCATCGCACCTTTTCGCCATATCCCCTGAGCAGCTCAAGGGTGCCGTCGGTCGAGCCTCCGTCCATAACCAGGTACTCGATATCCAGGTAATCCTGGGCAAGGACGCTGTCAATCGCAGCGCGGAGATAGGGTGCCGCATTGTAGCTGGGGGTCACCAGGCTGACGCGCGGCAAGTCATGGGTTCCTGATCCAGTCATTAACTTTTTCCTTTAAGCACACTGTTGTACAGCCTGATATAGGATTGCGCAACTTTATCGAGGGAAAAATCAGCCTCCACTTTCCGTCGCGCTTGGGCGGAAAGGCTCTGATGGCGTGCTTCATCCGCGAGGACCCAGGCGATGCCATGAGCCAGGTCTTCACTATGGTAAGGCTTTGCCAGATAACCGTTTTTTTGATGTTCAACGACATCCAGTAAGCCCGTTGCCCCAAAGGCGACTACGGGTGTGCCGCAGGCCATCGCTTCAGCAGCGGTCTGGCAAAAAGCTTCCTGAATGGATGGAGCGACAAAGACGTCAGCCGCAGAATAGATTAAAGACAATTTCTGGTCATCCCGAATCCTGCCGAGAGAGATTAAAGGCATCCCCGGATCGGGAATCGCAGCCTTTTCGAAAGAGCTGAAAGCCATCGCCATGAGATTTGACGCTTCTTTGCCAAGAGTTTGCAGTGCCGGCAGCAATAAATGTAAGCCTTTGTTCGGGTCGGAGGCCGCCCTGATGGCACCGAACAGGATGATCTTCGAGTCCTGCGGTAAACCGAGCAATTTGCGTGCAGATTCTTTATCTCTGGGTCTAAACACCTCAGTATCCAGGCCGTTGGGGATCACCTCCACCCGGGCCTCGCGAAACAGGGAGCTTGATCGGGCACAATCGGCCAGCCAGCGACTCGGAGCCACCAGGGTCAGTTCCAGGTTGCGCCAGGCTTGTGCCTTGCGGTTCCAGACCCGGCGTGAGAGGTCTTTTTCCTTCGCCGTTCCCAGCACGGGACACGCGCCGCAGCTTTGCTGATAGCGGGTGCATTCCGACGGCACATGACAGCCGCCGGTAAAAGCCCATGAATCGTGGAGGGTCCAGACCAGTGGCTT
The DNA here is from genome assembly GCA_024636155.1 of Deltaproteobacteria bacterium. Lineage (GTDB taxonomy): Bacteria > Desulfobacterota > Desulfuromonadia > Desulfuromonadales > BM103 > M0040. The sequence goes on along the minus strand of JAGXHM010000131.1, from coordinate 1,194 downwards.
GTTCAGCCTGCCGAGGGTCTCCAGCCTCAGGAAACCTGCCCCCAGCCAGTGCAAATGAATGAGGTCCGGGTTGGCAGTTGTAATTTCCGGTTCCAGGTGGTCCGGTAGCATGGCAGGTGTGAAGTTGTTTTCCGGTGCATTGGGATAGGTGCGCACCGGAAGGGCCCCGAGAGCCATCTTTAAGCGACGTGCCAGGGTACGAAATCGGCCTGCATTGCAGTCAACTCCGGCGGCCTCTCCGGTTTTGTATTGGACGAGCAAACGGGCATCGATGTCGAGGCTGCGCACGCCACGCAACAGCCGAGAGGCCGCCCGCGCCGCGCCGCCGATTTCATCGAAGGTATTGAGCATCAAAACTTTCATTGTGTCCAGAATCTCTTCAGCTCAGCTGCAAAAGTCTCCTCGTCCCAATTACGGACCAGGTGGCGGGGCAGTTGCAAGGGATCGGTCCAGCGATGTACCTGGCCGGGGAAATTGGCCGCAGCCCTGGTAAAGCCAGCTTCGCGGCAGAGGTCAACCGAAAGCCGATTGTATTCATTTTTTCTGCCGAACGGATAAGAGATGGTGGTGATTTCCTCTCCGGTTGTCCTCTCCAGAGCGGTTTTGGACGAAAAAATTTCCTCACGCTGTTGTGCCTCAGTCAATGCCGAAAGGGCCGAATGCGACACCGTATGGGCACCTATCGTCGTCCACGGACTTTCGGCAAGCTTCTGCAATTCATCCTGGGTCATCATACGGTGTAAGTTTGCAGGCAAAACACCTGGGCCGCCCCATTGCTCAAGCTGTTCCAGCCAGACTTCCTGACGCTCAGGGTCAAGCCTGCGCATGAGCATGCAGAGGGTAGAGTAAAGCCTTTTGCGCTGTTCCAGGGAGGTCGTCTTCCAGGCTCGGCCGAAGCGGGAATCCTGCAGTTCAAAATGAGAAGGGAACTCACCTTCCCTGAGCAATATGGCTTCCAGTCGGTGCCACCAGAAGAGCTGATCGGTGCCGATATGCGCGGTACTGACAAAAAAGGTGGCCGGCACACCGACCTCTTCAATAATCGGCAAGGCTTGCAGCACGTTGTCGGCATAGCCATCGTCAAAAGTAATGGCGACAGCGGGTTCCTGCAGGTTGGTCCACTGATCATCAAGGCGCAAGATCGGGAAGTGTTGCTTGAGAAATTCCATCTGTCGACGGAAATTGTCGGGAGAT
>JAGXHM010000130.1 GCA_024636155.1 Deltaproteobacteria bacterium | reverse complement strand
CCTCAACACCCTGCTCCAGACCAGCAGCAAGTGCTTCCGGAATACCATCCACATTGTCGTGATCAGCGAGGGCAATCGCTCGCAAACCTATGGCCGCTGCTTCGGCAACCAGTTGCGTCGGCGTTAAAACGCCGTCGGAAAAGAGACTGTGAAGGTGGAGGTCAACCAGGTCGAGCATTTTTATCACCATTTTTTCAGGAAGTAGGTAGAAGTTATAATATCACAACTTACAACTAAAAAGATTTAAGGCTGTAGGGCCGTAAGGTTTCAATCCTAAAGTCTTACAACCCTAATGCTTACAGCTTTAGATATTGACATCCCCAGCGTTGCATGGTTCCATTTGCTTCAATACCAGACCCTGAAACAGGACACCATGAGCACACTTCTCACAGTCAAAAACCTGCAAACTTTTTTCTTTACCGGTGAGAGCTTGCTCAAGGCTATTGCCGGAATTGATTTTACCATAGACCGGGGTGAAACGCTGGCTCTGGTGGGTGAGTCCGGGTGCGGCAAATCGATGACAGCCCTCTCTTTGCTACGTCTGGTTCCCGAACCGGGACGTATCGTCGAAGGCCATGTCCACTTTGACGGAATCGATCTATTGCATATACCTGAGGAGGAGATTCGCCGGGTCCGCGGTAACCGCATCGGCATGATCTTCCAGGAACCGATGACCTCCCTCAACCCGGTCTTTCGTATCGGCGATCAGATCATGGAAACCCTGCAACTCCATCGCGGGCACAACAAACAGGAAGCGACAGAAATCGCTATGGAACTGTTGCATAAGGTCGGCATCCCGGCCGCCAGTCAGAGGATTAAAGACTATCCGCATCAACTCTCAGGTGGCATGCGCCAGCGAGTCATGATCGCCATGGCGCTGGCGTGTGATCCGCAGTTGTTGATTGCCGACGAGCCGACCACTGCTCTCGATGTCACCATTCAGGCACAGATTATGGATCTACTTGGTCAAATCAAAGTGAAACACGACATGGCCACCCTGTTGATCACTCACGATCTGGGCGTGGTTGCCGAGAATGCCGATCGGGTTGCCATTATGTATGCCGGCTTGATTTTGGAAACGGCTCCGGTAAAGGAGATCTACGGCAACCCGCAGCACCCTTATACACGAGGTCTATTAGCCTGTATCCCACGCGTTGGCGAGCGTCGGAAACGACTGGTCCCTATCGAAGGGAGCGTCCCCAAAATTGGGGCTGCTGATGAAGGATGTTCTTTCCTTGAACGCTGCCCCGAGAGCTTCGCCCCTTGTCAGGGGAATCTGCCACCACTCAAGGAAGTGCAACCGGGTCACTGGGTGCGCTGCTGGCATGCGCAATAATGTCGAATCTCCTTATCGTTCAAAACTTGCGGAAAGCCTTCAAGGTCAGTGCTAATCGCCCCGGCGCAGCAAAACAGCTGCTTAAAGCTGTCGATGGTGTCTCTTTCAAGCTTAAAACCGGCGAAACCCTCGGTCTGGTAGGCGAATCTGGTTGTGGCAAATCGACGACCGGCAAACTGCTACTACGTCTGATCGAGCCGGATGATGGCACTATCATCTTTGACGGTCAGACAGTGACCGGCATGCCGAAGCGCGAGCTGACAGCTCTGCGACGAGAGATGCAGATCATCTTTCAGGATCCTTACTCTTCACTCAATCCACGCATGCGGGTCGGTGAGATCATCGGTGAACCTCTCGTAGTGCACAACCTGGCGCGCGGCAAAGAAATCCGCGAGCAGGTTCTTACGCTAATGAAAAAAGTCGGCCTTTCAGCTGAACATTACGACCGCTATCCTCATGAATTTTCCGGTGGACAACGCCAACGCATCGGCATCGCTCGCACCTTGGCAGTGCGACCGCGTCTGGTGGTTGCCGACGAACCGGTCTCGGCACTTGATCTGTCCATTCAGGCCCAGATCATCAACCTGCTCAAAGATCTTCAAGAAGAGTTCGGCTTAACCTACCTCTTTATCTCCCATGACCTTGGCGTTATTGAACATGTTTGTGACAGGGTGGCGGTGATGTATCTGGGGAGAATCGTCGAAATCGCCGATGCCGAGCAGCTTTATCTGAAGCCTCGGCACCCCTATACCGAAGCTCTGCTCAATGCTGTACCGATCCCCGACCCCAATCGCGTTCGTCAGCATCAGATTTTGAGCGGTGAGATACCTTCACCGATCGATCCTCCGAGCGGCTGCCATTTCCACCCACGCTGTCCTTACGTACAGGAGATTTGTCGGCGGGAATATCCTTCGTTGATCAAACAGGAAGCAGGACACCAGGCTGCTTGCCATTTCAGCCTTGAGGTTGGTCGATTTCGCAATACCAACAGTTAACACAGCCACATAACGATATCGAATAAAATTTCAGCCAGCATTAGAGGAGCCGTTACCATGCCGAGCTTTGATGTTGTTTTTAAAGTTGACATGCAGGAAGTTGACAATGCGGTCAACCTTGCACGCAAGGAAGTTAATCAACGCTACGATTTCAAGGGGACGCACAACGAAATTGATCTGGAAAAAGACTGCATCGTTATTCTGGGTGCCGATGACTACAAGCTGACGGCAGTGGTTGACATCCTGCGCGGCAAGCTGGCCCAGCGCAGTGTCTCCCCCAGCTGTCTTGAGTTTGGCAAGAAGGAAGCGGGCTCACACGGTGCCATGCGCCAGCGCATCACCCTCTTGCAAGGCATAGATAAGGAACGAGGTAAAGAGATCGTCAAAGCGATCAAAGAGAGCAAGCTCAAGGTTCAGGCCCAGATTCAGGAAGAGCAGGTGCGCGTGACTGGCAAGAAAATTGACGACCTGCAGGACGTCATTCAGCTGCTCAAAGGGAAAGATTTCGGTATCGACCTGCAGTTCATCAATATGAGGGGTTAAAGCAGCTTTAAGCTTACAGCTTGCAGCTTCACAACCCTACAACCGGTTCATCTTTGTTCCCATTGACACAATCGTGCCACAAATGAGAAAACTAAGTGTCAAAACGTCAGGGGAGTTTCATGGGCCAGATTATCACCGTCAAAGAAAACTGTCGCAAGTGTTATGCGTGTGTCCGCAATTGCCCGGTCAAAGCGATTCGCGTTCATCGCAATTACGCTGAAGTCATCAACAACCGCTGTATTGGATGCGGTAATTGCATCAAAAGCTGTTCACAAAAGGCCAAGGTCATTGCCGACCATGTTGAAGATTGTCGTCAACTGCTTGCAGGCGACAATCCGCCGATCGCCATCCTCGGCTGCTCACACCCTGCTTTTTTCCATGATCTTCGCTCCGGGCAACTGGTCACCGGCCTGCGCCGGCTTGGCTTTGCAGAAGTCCACGAGGGAGCTGCTGGCGTCGATCTGCTCCGCGAAAGTTACCGTAACACCCTCGAAAAAAACCAGCCCTACCCTCTCATAACAACCCATTGCCCGGCGATTGTTGACCTGATCGAAAGACACTACCCGCAGTTACTCAAAAACCTGATCGGCCTAGTCTCGCCGATGGTGGCAATCGGCCGTTTCATCAAGAGTCGTACCACGACCAACCCCCCGATTATCTACATCAGCTCCTGCATTGCCGGTAAATTCGAGATCACTGCAGAGCAAACCGAGGGCGCCATCGACTGTGTCATCTCCTATCAGGAGCTCAGCAAGATGTTCAAGGATCGCAAGCTCGACCTGAATCGTCTTGGTGAAACAGCCTTTGACGGCGTGCAGCCACAACGCGGTCGCCTTTTTGCAATTTCCGGAGGACCTTTCAAGTCTTTTGATATCGCCAGTGAAATCATCAGTCAGGATTATGTGGAAACCGAGGGTGAAGAGAATGCCATGGAGGTCATCAAAGACCTCGCGGCAGGCCGAATTTCTCCAAAAGTGGTTGATATCCGCTTCTGCAATGGTGGCTGCATCGGTGGACCAGGCAAGAATAACCGCCTGACCACATTCTCCAAACGCAATCTGATTATCGAACAGCACCTGAATGAGAATGTGTATTACCGGACCAAATCAAACTACCTTACCGACATACCCTTACCGCGTTTCACCAAATCCTTTGCAAATAAACACGAACGTCCTAAAACCCCGAGCAGCGAGCGTTTACGGCAAATTCTTCAAGCGACGAATAAATACGAAACCAAAGATGAACTCAATTGTGGCGCTTGCGGTTATACAACTTGCCGAGAGCATGCCGTTGCCGTGTACCGTGAGCTTGCGGATGGCAACATGTGCCTTCCTTACTCACTGAAACGCCTTGAAGAAGACCACACCAAGCTCACCCAGAAATACGAACTCGCTCAACACGCATTAAAACAGGAATTTGGTGAAACGGTGATTATCGGCAAAGACCAGCGCACCAGAGAAGTTATCAAGCTTATTCATCAAGTTGGACCAACACCCACGACAGTATTGATTCGGGGCGAAAGTGGTACCGGCAAAGAGCTCACTGCACGCGCTATCCATGCCCAGAGCCAGCGCTCCGACAAACCACTGGTGTCAGTCAATTGCACAACTCTGACTGACAGCCTCCTTGAAAGTGAGCTATTTGGGCACAAAAAAGGTTCCTTCACAGGCGCTATTGCAGAAAAACGTGGTCTCTTTGAAGCAGCCGATGGCGGCACAATTTTTCTCGATGAAGTCGGTGACATCACCCCCAAGCTGCAAGCCAAACTCCTGCGCGTTCTCGACAGCGGTGAGATTCGACCTGTTGGTGGCACAGCCTCGGCCAAAGTGGACGTACGCCTGATTGCAGCGACCAATCGCAATCTTGAGCAAGGTGTAACAGAAGGATGGTTTCGGGAGGACCTCTTTTATCGACTGAACGTATTCACCATCACCATGCCGCCACTGCGCAACCGCCTCGAATCTCTGGACGAACTGCTTCTGACATTTATTGCCAAAGCCAGCACCCGAGTCAATAAGACACTGTTGGGGATTGAAGACCGGGCAGTTCATGCCATGCGTCAATATCACTGGCCCGGCAATATTCGCGAGCTCCAGAACATTATCGAGAGAGCCGCAGTACTGACTCACGATGAAGTTGTCAGGTTAGAGAACCTTCCCGTAATTTTTGCTGAGTTGGTTCTGCAAACTCCGGATGAAACAAATCAGGACAACTTGCGTAGTCAGCGCCAACAACATGTCAACCAGGTAGAAAAAAATCTCATAACCCGCTATTTGCGGGAAGCCGACGGGAATGTCTCTGCCGCTGCACGCGTGGCAGGAATTCCCAGACGCACCTTTTATCGGATGCTTAACCGTAGCGGCCTTAACGGAGCAAGTTTCAAAAGCTGAGAGAATCATGAAATCTTTCTAAGACAAAATTTGTCATAAATTGTCATGGGCACTGTGACAATAGTGGCACAGCTATTTCACCACCACTACTGCGTTTCACCCATGGTGAACCATAACATGTGCCATTAACGGCACACTTCCCCAAAAACAGTACAAACATTCCAACAGAAGTAACCCTACCAAGATCAGGCAGTTAACTCCATTCTCGAGCTATTCACAGTCTTGGCATATTATTTGCTATTATATTTAAACAACTGTCTAGGGACACACAGTTTTCCACTCTATGGATTCCTGTTCCCTTTTTTGCGTCGCCAGGGACCTCTCTCCCCCGGGCGGCGTTTTTTTTGGCAGACCAGCTGTATCCTTCTATTTTTCGTTCGCCAAAACGGTGTCTGTCCGTTATCATAATACTGTCAATCGCAAACCACTAACCTCGACAATCCCATGCCACGTAAGCCAAGCGCAAAAATAGGCGTTACCACTCTTGAAGACATCAGTGCACTGATTCTCAAGTCACATGATCTCGACGAGACTTTGCGCAACATTGTGACTCTTGTCGCACGCCGTATGCATACGGATGTCTGTTCAATCTACCTCCTTGATCCCGACAACGAAACTTTACGCCTGCAAGCCTCCAAGGGACTCTCCCGCAAAGCAGTAGGTAAAGTAACCTTGCGCATCGGCGAAGGTCTGACCGGCATGGCAGCCCAGAAGCGTCACGCCATTGCCATCGAAGAACCCCAAGAGCACCCTGGTTACCGCTATTTCAAGGAGACTGGCGAGGAGCGTTTTCATTCTTTCCTGGGCATCCCTCTTTTTTCTGATCGGAACAACCATCTCGGCGTCATCGTTCTGCAGACTAAAGATCCCAGGCAGTTCAGCAAAGACGAGATAAGCGCTTTATCGACAATTGCTTTCCAGGTCACATCAATTGTCATCAACGCTCGGCTGCTCGATTCTATTCGTCTGCATCAGGAAGAAGGACAACGCGTCAACCAGGCTCTTGCACAGGCGCAAAAAACCCTCAATGACTCCGGGATAGCAGATGAAAACGCTCAACAGGGCGTTCTTACTGGAAGCGTTGCCTATCCTGGCGTCGCCATTGGACCGGCCATTATTCTTGAAGAGCGCCTAGGCTTTGCCGACATTCTGCACGAGGATGAAGTCGACATTGGAACCGAGTTAAAAAACCTTGAAAGCGCCTTGGAAAAAACCTGTATTCAAACGATCTTTCTTGAGAAACGGGTCGCAGAGCGCCTTAATGAGAACGATGCAGCAATTTTTCATACACATTTGATGATTCTTGAAGATCGCAGCTTCATCAAGAAACTCCAGGATGAAATATCTAACGCTCATAGCGCTGCTTACGCTCTGGAAAAAACCGTAGCCGACTACATTGAAGTCTTCCGCAAAATGGAGGATCCCTACCTCAGAGAGCGCGCCTCGGACATGGAAGATATCGGGCGGCGCATCCTTGCCAATCTGGTCGGTGATACTTCAGGCCAGACGTTGCATCTGAAGCATCCGGGCATTCTCGTTGCCAGACAGATTTTACCGTCGGACATGGCCACCCTGGACAGCGAAAAGATTCTCGGCATCATTACTGAGACCGGAGAAAAAAACGCTCACGCTGTCATCATGGCCAAATCGATGGGAATTCCGGCGATCGTCGCCGTGCGCGGTGCACTCAAACACATTGCCCCGGAAGACAGCCTGATCATGGATGCCGGGACCGGGTGCATCTACATCAACTCGTCAGAAATTATCAAAAACGAGTACCAACGCCTACAGCTGGATCAGACCCGAGAGTTATGCCGTCTGGATCAATATCGCGACCAACCGACCACGACCTCTGATGGCGTACGCATCACATTGCGAGCCAACATCGGCTTGATCAGTGACATCACTGTTGCCAAGCGATTTGGCGCAGAAGGTGTTGGTCTCTATCGCACCGAGTTCCCCTACATGGCTCGCTGTGACTTCCCCAGTCGTGACGACCAATATGAGCTTTACAGTCGGGTGGTCAAAGAATTTGACGGACAACCTGTCACCATTCGCACCCTGGATATCGGCGGCGACAAGGCTTTGCCCTATTTCAGCCCTCCCAAAGAAGACAATCCATTCATGGGTTGGCGATCAGTGAGAGTATCGCTCGACAATCGCGACATTTTCCGCACCCAAATCGAAGCAATCCTCATGGCGGGCTTACATGGCCCGGTTAAACTGCTCTTTCCAATGATCTCCAGCATGGATGAAACACGCGCCTGTAAGGAGGTGGTTGCGGAGGCCCGCCTTAACCTCAAGGAAGAAGGGCTGGACTGCGCTGACAGTGTTCCTCTGGGCGTCATGATTGAGGTCCCTGCGGCTGTCCGCATGGTACCGCAACTGGCCAACGAGGTTGACTTCTTTGCCCTTGGTACCAATGATCTGGTTCAATATCTTTTAGCCGCAGACCGCAACAACCCTCTGGTCAGCAAATATTATGACCCACTGCACCCCGCCATCCTGCATGTACTCTACGAAGTCACCGATACTGCCCTATCGATGGGTAAGGGGGTCAGTCTTTGCGGCGAGATGGCAACCGATCCGTTGACCCTCCTGTTGCTGATCGGTATGGGTTTACGTGAATTTTCCATGCCAGCACCCTTTATTCCCCGGACCAAGGCATTCCTTAAGGGTGTCTCCATGGATGTAGCTTGTCGGTGTTGGGCTGAGATTCACCGCATGGACAGCAGTGTTCAAATTCGCAAACACCTTGCTGAAGTTTTGGAGGAAGTTGAATTGGGGTATTAGAAAACCAAAAGATTGAACATGAAGGGACAACAGATTGTGAAATCAGGTCTCTGCGATGCAATTTAGCCAATTAATTTATTTGAAAGAAAAGAACGACCCAGGGAAGACCGTTCTCATGTAAATGCTGGTCGGTATGCTTGGCCTCAAGCCAGTGCCCCCTTCTCCCTAATTCGTGGACAGAAAAAAACACAAGAGTATCCCGGCATTTTTTGATCATCGGGTGAAAGTGTACTGCCACCAATTTTACAGCCATTTTTTGTTTCTGAAGTAAATGAGCATGCCTACCACACAGACGATCATGACCCCCCAGATTGCAAAGTACCCTGCATCCCACTTGAGCTCAGGCATATACTCGAAGTTCATGCCGTAAATTCCAGCGATGAAAGTCAGTGGTATAAAAATTGAGGCAATGATGGTCAAGACCTTCATGATTTCGTTCATACGGTTACTCATAGCCGACATGTAAAGATCTTGTAGTCCCGAAACGGTGTCGCGAAACATTTCCACGGTATCGAAAACCTGGATCGTATGGTCGTACAGGTCGTGCAGAAAAACCTGGGTATCTTCACTGATCAGTGCCGATTCATTCTTGAGTAGACCACTGATGACCTCGCGCAGCGGCCAGACTGCTTTGCGCAGCGACAGAAGCTCTTTTTTGTAGTGATGGATCTGGGTAAGGGTTGTTTGGTCCGGGTTTCTAAGCAGATTTTCTTCGAGAAGAACAAGCTTGTCCCCAATGGCCTCAAGTATGTGAAAGTAGCTGTCAACAATGGTGTCTAGCAGGGCGTAGGCCAGATAATCTGGCCCGCGTTGACGGATACGGCCGTTACCTCGTTTAAGTCGGCTTCGTACTGCACCAAAGACATCTTCCTCAATTTCCTGAAAGGAGAGAAGGTAGTGCGGACCGAGTACTAGGCTCACCTGCTCGGTTTGAATCGTCTGTGTTTTGTCATCGAATAACAGTTGTTTAAGGATGATCAGGCTGTAATCATCGAACTCCTCAAGTTTTGGGCGATGTTGGGTATTGAGGATATCCTCGAGGGCTAGAGGGTGAATACCAAAATTTAGGCCGAACTGCTCGATGATTGTAATGTCATGAATGCCGCTCAGGTTGATCCAGCTAACAGTAGGCGTCTCTTTGAATACCATAGCCTCCTCGACAGTAAGGTCTGTACCAGTCTCAAAGAGAGATTGGTCATAGTTGACCAGACTGATGACCGGCTTCTCAGCTTTACGTTCTCCGACATGGATCAAAGTGCCTGGAGGGAGACCTACTTCTTTGGCTTTGACTTTGAATATGGTCTTATTGAGAGGTAATTTCAGGAGATCAATGTTCAGTAGACGTTTTACTTTCATGGCCAAAACTCCTTAGTGCAAAGAGGTCAATTTAGTCTGCCTTTTCGTCGGATCCGCCTCGAAGAACATTTGTAACCTCACTATCAATGCTGCGCAGATGCAAGTCCTGTTGCGGGAAAGGAATCGTGATCCCCTCTTCACGGAACTTGCGATCGACGATTACGGCCACGTCGCTACGAACTTTCAAGCGGTCATCTATGGTGTGAACCCAGAAGCGCAGTGTGAAATCGATAGAACTATTGCCGAAACCTTCAAAGATCGTGTTTGGTTCCGGGTGCGAGAGCACATCAGGGTGTTCCTTTGGCGCTTCGTTGAGGACTTGCAAGACTTGTTCGAGTGAACTGCCGTAAGCAACACCCACTGTCAGGGTGACTCGGACGACCTTGCTGCTGAATGTCCAGTTGGTCACTTTCTGCGAGATAAGGTCGGCATTGGGCACGATGATCTCGGAACGATCGAAGGTTTCGACAATAGTTGAGCGTAAACCTATTCTGGAAATAATACCCCAATCTTCACCGATGGTGACGGTATCGCCGATTTTTACAGGGCGTTCGAAGAGTAGGATCAGGCCGCTGACAAAGTTGTTGACAATATTCTGCATGCCGAAGCCAATGCCGACACCCAATGCCCCAGCAACGATTGTGAATTTCTGCAGATCGAGGCCAGCCATGCTCACCGCGATCAGGAAGCCGAGGGTGAATAATCCATAGTGGGCCAAACGCTTGAGGGATTCCTTGACACCAATATCCATTTTTCTCGGTGCCATGATCTGCGAGTCAACAAAGGCCTGAATTACCCAGGAGATGAGTGTTGTCAGATAGAGGACGATGACCATCATCAACACCATTTCAACTGAAAAGGTGAATTCACCGAAACTGTACTTGTAGCTCATAATGGTTTCGTGAGCTTCAGCCATATTGTCGAAAATTCGCCAGATAACCAGAAAATAGATGCCCGTGTTGACCAGTACGATGATGCGCATCAGAGTCTGAAGTTTTTGGGTCGCCACTTCCACCCCGAGAGTCTGCATAAACTTTCGGTCTTTTACCCACGTTGCAGACATGAACGCCTGGATTCCGCCATCAGACAGACGCAGGATCATTTTCAGCATGATGAGAACAATAAACGAGCTCAGGGTCGCGTCAATGAGGTTGGTGGTCAGCGTGGCAAAACCAAGGGTAGCTGTGGTCAGCCCGACTAAGGCAACACCGCCGCCCAGATAAACGCCGAACCACAGTTTCTCATTCTCGTGACGGCTCTTGCGTATCAGCAGCCAACATGCCGGAATCGCAATAGCGCAGAGGAGTATCTGATAAATTTGCAGCAAAGGTGTTGGCAGGCCGAAGACCTGGAACGCCTCGGTAACAATAAAGAATAAAGCGATGACACGGATAATTCGCCTGGTCAGTCGCTGCGGGTAGATTGCATCAAGCAAACGGATGGCGGCTATTGTCATGATACAAGTTATCAACAACATCCAAACAAGCGGGGCACTCGTGTAAGGATTTCTCACGAGGCTCGTGAGTGTTATGGCAATGAAGACAGCTCCGGCAAAGGGCTGGCGATACAGGAAGAGCCATTCCTCGGTCAGCGCTTTGCTCTGCTTCTTACGATAATCCAACAACAGTAAGATGATGATGATACTGATGAACTGCAGGACGAGAATCCCGAGATGACGCTCGAAAAACCTTTCGGGAAGATGAATGTTTGAAGTCAGTCCTTGCACAAAGCTGGTAAAGAGCTCCTGGTTGAACTGACGGTAATACTCGATCTCGAAGAGTGAATAAGTGTTGCGGCGGAATGAATCCAAACGGAGGCTGTCTATCGTCTTGTCGAGCAGGCTGAGGCGACTGGTTACAATCTCCTGGGCGGGGGAGTACTTCTGCTGTGCTTTGAGCAATTTACCGCCCACATTGGTGATCTTCTGCAACAACTCGTCGATGTCACTCAGGGTTTGGGTAAACGTTTCTCGGGGAACCTTGACATCGGTTTTGCGTAAGAAGGCCTGCCACTCCTTCCAGTAGGTTTTCTCTTCATCCCAGCTTATGCGTAATTTCTCGAGATTATTAAAATGTGTGTTGATGGTTTCCAGAGGCTTGTTCTTTTGTCCTATGAGGTCGTTATAGTTAATGCGCGCGTTAAGTAGGCGGTTGAATTGCCATGTGCTGACTTCATCCCAGGGGCTGTACTCCTCTTCCAACTTTTTCAGGGTCTCGATCTTTTCGTCGAGCCTGGCATAGACATCATCAAGCTGCTCAGATTGTTGAATCTGCGCTTTTGCTTCAGCAATTCTGGCAGCAACTGAAGTTGCCTTGGGAATAACTTCGTTGAAACCGGGGAAAGTTTTTTCTTGAACAACGGGTGCTTCCTGAGTCATTCCCGGTTGAGGAAAGAGCAGACAAACCAGTAGAAACAAACAGACGCTCGATCCGACTGTTCTCAGAAGATGTCGATATACGTAGTGAAGCATAATTGGCACCAAACTCAACAAATGAAAAGTAGAAGTATTTGCTACGAACAGCCTCAAGTTCATTAACTCTCTCCAGAATTAAAAATTATGCAGTGATTTTTTTAGAAGTACATGTCAGTAATGGCCTCTATAGGATGAAACAGGCCGAGAATATTAACTGGTTGGCATTATAGCGCTTTTCTCCTGCAAGGAGTACTCTTGATGACTTTTTTATTTGCAGCTGCCCGAACTGCTAAGAGCTAAGCAACAAGCATGGCATATAAACCCATCGTCACCATAGTCTTTGGTATCATATACGCTACACCTCACTATCTTTTCTCACAAATCTCGGTTTACAATAAAAGAAAGCCCCAACCAGTTCGCAAGGTCGGGGCTTTCTTTTAAGTATTGCTGCAAGTCATTCTTACATGACCATATCAGAACTTATAGTACGCAGGATCAAGCGCATGCCTGGTACGCTCTTGGCACACTAGTCCACCCAAAAGCACCATTAAACACCAAAGACTACGACTGAGAATTGATCACAATTAGTAAACGTACTTTGTTGCAGCGGGTTGTAGTGATTTGCAATGTCAGAATTGCTAATCTGATGTCCCTTTTCACTTAAAAATTACAAATCACAACTTCATTTCAGTGTTTGAATTTTCGCCAAACTCTCTTGAAGTACCACCAACTTCTCCTCAGCATCCTTCAGCTTACCACGGTCCTTCTCCAAAACATGCTCCGGAGCATTGGCAACAAACTTTTCATTGGAAAGTTTCTTGGTAAAGAGATCAACATCTTTTTGTACCTTGGCAATCTCTTTATGCAGCCGCTTTTCTTCTTCAGCAACATCAACCAGACCAGCCAGAGGCAGAGAGATTTCCACATCTCCAGCAACCTGGGTGGCTGACTGTTCCGGGCGCTCAAGACCCTGACCAATGGTCAGCTCTCCGACCTTACCCAGCACTCGAATAGCTGCAGCCCCTTCTTCGAGAATTTTTTGGGCTTTTTCGGATTTGCAATCGAGGAAAGCAGTGATCTGCTTGCCGGGCGACACATCCATTTCACCACGGACATTACGAATCGCTCGAATGACCTCCATAACCAGTTCCATCCGTTCGGCACCAACCGTATCCGTTGGGAGTCCGGAACCGTCAGGATAATTGGCTTGCATGATCGAAACGCATGGGCGTTCGCCTGGCAGAGCTTGCCAGATCTCCTCGGTAATGAAAGGCATGAGAGGGTGCAGCAGACGCAACAACTGCTCAAGCACGGTAAAGAGGACACTTTGCACTCGCGCTTTGGCTACAGGATCTTCACCATAAAGATCGTCTTTAGCCATTTCAATATACCAGTCACAGAAATTGTTCCAGGTAAAGGCGTAAAGTGTGCTGGCGACCTCATTAAACTTATAATCTTCGAGAGCCTGATTGGTTTGGCGAATAGTTTCTTCAAGTCGCGTCAGAATCCAGCGATCGGCATCAGAGAGATCGAGAGTACCCAGGTCGATTCCAGACGGATCGAATTCTTCCAGGTTCATCAATGTAAAACGACTTGCATTCCAGAGTTTGTTACAAAAGTTACGATAACCACCAATCCGGTCAGTGGAGAGTTTGACGTCACGGCCCATGGCGGCAAACGATGTCAGAGTAAAACGGAAGGCATCGGCACCGTACTCATCGATCACATGTAGCGGATCAATGACATTGCCTTTGCTCTTGCTCATTTTTTGCCCCTGAGCATCACGTACCAGCGCGTGGATATAAACATCCTTGAATGGCACGGCATCCATGAACTTGAGCCCCATCATCATCATACGAGCCACCCAGAAGAACAGAATGTCAAATCCGGTCACCAGACAGGAAGTCGGGTAAAACTTGCTCAATGTTTTGGTCTGTTCTGGCCAGCCCATAGTCGAAAACGGCCAGAGCGCTGAAGAGAACCAGGTATCGAGAACATCTGTTTCCTGACGTATTTCAGTGCTGCCGCAGTGGCTACACTGAACCGCATCTTCACGACTGACGGTCAATTCTTCACAAGCATCACAATACCAGACCGGGATACGGTGTCCCCACCAGATCTGACGGCTGATACACCAGTCCTGAAGGTTGAACATCCACTCAAAATAGGTTTTTTCCCACTGTTGGGGGACAATACGGGTCTCACCGTTCTGAACCGACTTGATGGCCTCTTCAGCCAGCGGGCCGACTTTGACATACCATTGCAGTGACAGGTAGGGCTCAATCACCGTTTTGCAGCGATAGCACTCGCCGACAGAATTAGAATAGTCATCAGTCTTCTCGAGCAAACCCTGGCTTTCGAGGTCCGCGACTACATTGGCACGCGCCTCATAGCGCTCTTGCCCCTGGTAAGGGGCGCCATTTTCATTAATAACGCCCGATTCATCTAAAATATTGATCTTTTCCAGATCGTGCCGCTTGCCGAGCTCAAAGTCGTTAAAATCGTGGGCTGGTGTGATCTTCACTGCACCAGTACCAAATTCCTTATCGACATAATCATCAGCAACAATCGGGATTTCGCGATTAACCAGCGGCAGAAGAACTTTTTTGCCAATCAGATCCTGATAACGCTCATCTTCCGGGTGCACGGCAACCGCTGTGTCACCAAGCATAGTTTCCGGGCGAGTGGTGGCGACAACCAGATAACGATCAGTGCCGACAACCGGATAGCGCAGGTGCCAGAGGTGTCCTTTCTTGTCCTCATGTTCAACTTCAAGATCAGACAAAGCGGTATGACAGCGGGGGCACCAGTTGATCAGACGATTGGCCCGATAGATCAGGCCGTCATCATAAAGACGAACAAAGACTTCCCGAACAGAGGTAGAAAGGCCTTCATCCATCGTAAAACGCTCACGCTGCCAATCACAGGAGGCGCCCAAACGCTTCAGTTGTTCAATTATCTGTCCACCTGACTCTTCGCGCCATTTCCAGACCCGGGATATAAACTCATCACGGCCTATAGCATGGCGATCAAGCCCTTCTGAGGCGAGTTGTTTTTCAACGACATTTTGGGTAGCGATCCCGGCATGATCGGTGCCTGGCATCCAAAGGACTTCATAACCAGACATTCGTTTCCAACGAGCCAGGATATCTTGTATGGTGTTGTTGAGAGCGTGCCCCATATGCAACACACCGGTCACGTTAGGCGGTGGGATTACAATCGAGTAGGACGGTTTTGCAGACGTTTCATCGGCACAAAATTGTCCGTCTTTTTCCCACTTACCATACCACTTACGCTCAACATCATGCGGCTCGTAGCCTTTACTCAACTTCTCTTCCATCGGAGCTAAATCCTTCAACATAGTGATTTTTTGTGTTTTCTGAAGTCAGACAAAAGGAAATGGGGATCTATACAATCCCCATTTCACACGTCAATCTATTGGTTGCAATCCAATTTCAGGCTGCAGCATCCTTAATTTTACGAATCTCTTCGCGAATCATATTCTCGGCCAGGTCAGGAACAACATCCCATGCAACACGCTCGAGGATTGATCCGGCCAGTTTTTCCACGACCTGTGTAACGATCTTTTCAATGATCTTCTCAACATCTGCTTCGCTCATGGCAGACACTTGCGCTTCTACACCCACGACAGCAGCGGCCACTTCAGCAGGTTCCAGCTGTGCAACAACAGGCGCAGCTTCCTCTTCAGCCGCAAACGCAGCTTCCTCTTCAGCCGCAAATGCAGCTTCCTCTTCAGCCGCAAACGCAGCTTCCTCTTCAGCCGCAAACGCAGCTTCCTCTTCAGCCGCAGGCGCAGGCTCCTCGTCGGGAACCGGTTCTGCGAAAGGTTCTACGAAAACCGGGGTTGCCGCTGCAATGAATTCATCATCGTCAAAGGAGCTAGTTTCGTCTGCAAAGGCAAGTGGATCAACAGAAGCGACTGAGTCAGCGTCACTGGCAAGAGCAGCAGGCTCTTCAAGAGATTCGGCGAACACATCCTCGACCTCTATCTCGGTACGAGACCAGGCGGCAAGAGTCTGTTCCGGCATAACGGGTTCAAGGTCTTCAGCGCCCAGGATATCATCATCGTCAAGAGACATAATCTCATCGTCGTCCAGATCAAAAACATCGAGATCAGCTTCTGCAGCCGGGGATTCTTCTATAGGCGGGAGTTCCTCAGAAACCAGCAGTTCCTCTTCGTCAAAGCTGAAATCCTCTGCAATATCCTCAACAGGTCCATCAAAAGTGGCAAAGTCAGCTTCAGTGACAGGCTCTTCAAGCGCTGGCGCAACAGCAAAGTCACTCCAATCATCGGCAGCAGCCACCGTCTCAGGCTCGGTGACAGGAGCCTCTTCTTCAAAAGAGATATCTCCAAAAGGATCATCTGAAGCTGCAGCCATCTCAGGTTCAGCGCTGGCAGGGGCATCAAAATCCGGCAGCATCGTCTTCTCAGCAGGAGTTACCATCGCAGCTGCAATCGGTTCCCGCTCTACAGCAAGAGCCTCAGTTTCAGGAGCTTCCCGGGTAGTGCTAAGCAATTCGGCAACCTTATCGATTAAATTTTGAGACTCGAAAGGTTTTTCAATCCAGGCGTCTGCTTTACAACTTCTGGCTTTCTCTTCATCAAAGGGTTCGAATGAACCGGCCAGAAGCAATACTGGCACGTGCTGAAGAGCAGGGTCCTGTTTAATGGCTGCGGTTAATTCGTAGCCGTTTTTACCCGGCATATAGATATCTGTCATAACCAGATCAGGTTTAATTTCCCGCGCCATAGCAAGGGCTGCATCACCATTATCTGTAATGGTCAGCTCATAGTCCTCATGCGCAAAGGTAATCTGAATAACCTTTTGAATCGTTATACTGTCGTCAGCCAACAGCAATCTCTTGCTCATGACAATCTCCTTAATTCTTCTATCCGAAACCTGCAAAAACGGCTGTAAAGGCGCTAAAAAACTACCATATCGACTTCTCGAGTGTCAAGCATCCCGGTGTACACAGTTACTTTTGTCAGCGGGTGTCTAAAGAGACTTCCAAGGCTGAGGAAAGAATAGCTTCTGATAAAGGTTCATGGCGTAGCGATCTGTCATTCCGGCAAGGAAGTCAGTGATAACAATCTCGTCGGACTCACCAGTTCCACGGTAACCATCATACGCCATCATTTCCTGAGGATTTTCAACGAAATAGGCAAATAATTCCCGGAGAACCCGACTGGCCTTGCGAAATTCGTCCTCAACCACTGCTGCACGATAAACATTGATGTGGAGCCAATTACGGAGTGAGGACACATGTTCAGCAACTGTGGCAGACAACTGAACAACATCATACCCACCGGCTAAAGTTGTCTCGATCAAATCGGTAATCATGGTATTCAAACGTTGCGAGTTACTATCACCAAGTGCCTTGCGCAATTCAGAAGGCACATCCGAGTTACTGATCACTCCACCCCGTATGGCATCATCGAGGTCGTGGTTGACATAAGCTATCACATCAGAGAGGCGGACAAGCTGGCCTTCAAGCGTGGCAGGGAGTTCCTTTCGACTCCGCCCCATCAAGGCACCTCGTCCTTTTGAATGGCGCAAAATTCCATCACGTACCTCCCAGGAAAGGTTCAGGCCGACACCATCCTTTTCAAGTTTCTCAACAACCCTAATACTTTGGTTTACATGATGGAAACCGCCAGGTAACAATTCGGCAAGAGCACGTTCACCAGCGTGCCCGAACGGAGTGTGGCCCAGGTCATGACCAAGAGCGATAGCTTCGGTGAGATCCTCATTGAGTCGTAATGCTCGAGCCATGGTTCTGGCGATCTGGCTGACTTCAAGAGTATGAGTTAGCCGAGTACGATAGTGATCTCCCTCTGGCGCCAGGAAAACCTGGGTTTTATATTTCAGCCGACGAAAGGCTTTGCTGTGCAGAACCCGATCACGATCAACCTGAAAAAGTGAACGAACCGGGCAAGCATCTTCAGCGACTTGTCTCCCTTTTGAGGCACGGCTGTGGCAGGCGAATTTACAGAGCATGCTACTTTCTGTTGATTCAATAACCTGTCTTATAATCATTTGAGACTCCTCTACGGACAAAAAACAAAATTCAATTTCAAGTAATTGCACAAGAGAAAGGCTGTTACGGTTATACAACCTCCATCTCTTCATATAAATAAAGCGACAAAAACAACTTCAAGAAATTTGTCTTTTATGCTTGATTATACAAAAGAAACTTGTATTACTATAGTTGAATTACAAAAACGCTTCTCATAAAAAAAATCACTGGATTAGCGGAGGAAAGAATGACGACAATATTAGAGATGGCTGCTGAAATAGTTGCAGCACACGCCTCGACAACAAACATGACAAAAGAGGAACTAGTTTTAGAACTTACGGACGTATACAACGCACTCAGCCGTCTGGAAAAAGGTGAAGTCGTTTCTGAAGCGCCGCCCGAAGAACAGGGACCGGCAGTACCTCGCAAGAAAGCCTTCGGCAAAGACAAGATCTTCTGCATGATTTGCGGCAAGGGGATGAAAACCCTGTCTCGTCACCTCAAGACCTCACACGATATGACAGCGTCGGAATATCGCAAACAATTCGATGTTCCCCGCTCACAGTCTCTTGCATCAAAAAGTTACTCGGAAAAACGCCGTCAGATGGCAATTGATCGTGGCCTTGGCGAAAACCTTGCGAAGGCTCGAGCAGCCCGCAGCAAAAGCAAAGGCAAGCAGAAAGCATAGTCACCTCCTTCGCCAGAAATACTAGTTAGTGTTCATCCGGAAACTCCGGATGGGTGCCGTGGAAGTTTCTGATTTGGAAACCAGCAATTTTTCGCAAGGTCAAGGAAATCAAGCACTTGAGCGGAGGCGTAGCACTTTACGCCGCACAATCAAATGTGCAGATTGACGCCGAGATTGCGGAAAAGGGCGGTTTCCGGACAGAAACTAGTTAAAGAGCCGTCGGATAATCAACAGACGGCTCTTTAAACGTTCGGGCAGGACAACATTTCCAACGTTATTAACGAAGCTGAAAACCAACTTTCTGTAAAATGTTTCCATCAACGTCCTGAATCTCAACATGCCATTCTTTCGACCGATCCTCAAGAAAGCTTTTTGCTGACCAGGTTCTCCAGTCAGGGGAATTCACCGGTAACTTTATTTGAGACATCATTTGCTTGCCACGGTACCAAACGTGGAATACTTCAGCCGGACCTTCGGCACCGATGATTCTAGTGAAGCAATAGAGCTTGCCATTCTGTGTCGGAAAAGCCGTAACCTGATCAACTGGATTCCGATCGACAACCGCCGTAGTGATAACTGCCTCAATCACCTCAATCGACCAGACAGGGGTTGCTGACAAAGCCATCCACAGAAGAAGCCCACTCACCACCAAACAGCGCAACATATAATTTTCTCCTTTGCTCAAATTGGCGAATACGTTAAATTGCACTCAGTTAAAAAGATGGCTTCATCGCAATGGGCAAGAAATCAAAGGTCAAACCATTAAAGACACTGAGTTAAACTATGAAAAGCATTTTAGTCGCTGATAACCGCTCTGCCCTGCTAGCAACTCTGGAACCGATTCTCAAGCACTGGGGCTACCGTGTATTGTCTACCCGTAAAGCCGACCAAGTCATGCCCTTTCTTCAGGAGAACATACCCAGCCTGTTAATCATCGGTGAAGGCCTTTTAGCCGACCCGAGTCTTGTTCTAGAGCCAGACATGACAAAAAAAATCAAATCGGGAGACTTGCCCTTCATTGCTCTCAAGCAGGACGACGCAGAAATTTCAACGTTGACTTCCAGCGAGATTATCGATGTTCCTGTCGGACTTTTTGAACTTTTCTCCTTCATCCAGCGCCAAGTGGAGAAGCATCCGCGACATAACCTTCGGCTCCGTTTGAAGCTACCCGGGATGTACAGTGTTGAGAACCACGAGTTCGTACTCGCAGACGTCCTCAGTCTCAGCATGCTTGGTCTTTTCTTTAAAGCACCGGCAAAAGTCAAACGAGGTGATCGTGTTACCGTCGTCTTTCCATTGTTTGGCCACTACAAGGAAGTCGAAGTCGAATCAACGATTCTTTACACAATTCAACCGGAAGCTGATAATAATTTTTTCCAAGGGTTCGGCGTCGGTTTTGACAATCTCACCGAAGACTACAAAGGACATCTACAGACGTTTATCAGGGAACATTTTCTCAGAGAGGTGTCATCCAGTCACAATGGCGTTGGCGATTTCGCCGAAGCACAGCTCAAAACTTAGCCTAACAGTCATTTCAGTTTGATCGCATCAACAAAACTCTCACCAGAAACCACACCCGGGACACTGAAATAAGCTGCCAGAGTTGCGCCCAGATCGGCAAAAGACTGTCGGTCACCAAGATTAGCCCCAAACGGCATTGATTTCGACCAGAGCAAAACGGGGACATACTCACGAGTGTGATCGGCCCCTTGAGTTGTCGGGTCACATCCATGATCTGCGCTGATCACAAGCAGATCGTCCGTCTGCATTTTCTCGTACAGTTGCGGCAGCCATGCATCGAATTCCTCCAGGGCCCGCCCGAAGCCGATGGCATCTTTACGATGTCCGTAAGCCATGTCGAAATCAATCAGATTGACCATCAACAGCCCCTTCTTGTCCAGAGCAGTCAACTCTTCAAGGGTTTTACGCATCCCGTCGGCATTATCATCAGTTGTGGTGCTACGTGAAACCCCGCGACCGGCAAAAAGATCGTAAATTTTACCCACAGCCGAAACCATATGACCTTTAGCGGTCAAGCATTCGAGAAGAGTCGGCTGAGGAGGGGGTGTAGGGAAATCCTTGCGGTGAGGTGTGCGGCGAAAGCCCTTCTGCTCACTGCCGACAAAGGGCCTGGCAATCACCCGGGCGATATTGTATTCATCAACCAGAGGCTTGGCCGCCTGACACAATTTATACAATTCCTCAGGAGGCAAAACCTCTTCGTGTGCGGCAACCTGAAAAACGGAATCGACACTGGTGTAAAGTATCGGTCGACCCGTTTTGACGTGTTCTGCACCGTACTCTTTAAGAATCGAAATACCGCTAGCCGGCACATTTCCGAGAGGTTGAACTCCGGCTATTTCAGCAAACGCTGTAACCAGTTCCTCGGGGAAACCTTGCGGATACGTTGCAAAGGGTTCAGCAAGGACAACTCCAGCAAGTTCCCAGTGGCCAACGACGCTATCCTTGCCCACAGAACACTCGGCAAGTCGACCATAGACACCACAGGGATTCGCAACGGGCGGTACACCCTCAATCGCCGCCAGGTTTCCGATTCCAAGACGCTGAAGGTTCGGTAAACTCAGCCCGCCGCACACCGCTGCCACATGGGGCAAGGTTGCAGCACCCTCATCTCCATAATCCTTCGCATCCGGCAAAGCACCAAGCCCGACACCGTCGAGAACAATCCAGACAACACGTCCCCTGCTCATCGACATAACAACCCTGCACTTTCCTGCCACTGCTGCATGATAACCACTCCGGCACTGGTTCCGATGCGACTGGCACCAGCCGCCAGCATCGCCTGGCAGGTCGTCCAGTCTCGAATACCTCCTGCTGCCTTAATCTTAATCCTTGCAGACGCAACCTGCGACAAAAGGCTGACATCCTCGATAGTGGCTCCTGACGCAGCAAAACCGGTTGAGGTTTTAACGTAGTTGGCGCCACTCAGAGCAACAATTTCAGTCAACCTGCGTTTCGTATCATCATCAAACAGGCAACATTCGATAATCACCTTAACCACAGCAGTTTCAGCGACAGCGACAACCCGGCGAATATCCTCCAGAACACTTGCAAAATTTGCCGCGCGGGCAGCGCCAAGGTGAACGACCATATCAATCTCATCGGCACCCGACTCAATCGCCTGACGCGCTTCGAAAACCTTGGCTTCTGTGGTTTGATATCCTAAGGGAAAACCGATCACAGTACAGACCGCAACTTCAGAACCATACAGCAGCTTGCTCGCTTGCGCGACATGACATGGAGGGATACAGACCGACGCGAAGCCGCATTCAACAGCCTCTTCGCAAAGTTGGGCAACATCCACATCGGTGGTGTCTGCCTTTAACAGGGTATGGTCTATATATTTTGCGGGAGAAATCATTATAAAGCTCAGAGTTGTCCATCAAGATACCAAGACTCAAAGAGACACCATCATGAGTCAGCAAGCAATCATGTCCTCTTTGATTCCAGAATCATCCGATAAAAGCTAGAGTCTTCTTAGTGTCTTTGCGTCTTGGTGGCTTAACTTTGTTTGGGTTGTAAGTTCGTCGTTTCTCAGCTGCGATAAGCGGCGTTTATCTTCACGTAGTCGTATGTGAGATCAGAAGTATAGTAATACGCGCTGCCTTTGCCCAAAGCGAGGTCTATCGTCACCGTGAATTCCGGCTTCTTCAGTACTGCGCTGGCCAGGGTTTCCTGTTCAGAACCGAGCCCGAGCCCCTTGGAAACCATGGCAACGTCGTCAAACAGGATACTTACCTGATCAGGATCTACATCGGCACCGGAGTAACCAACCGCAGCAATAATCCGACCCCAGTTAGCATCTTCACCGAAGAAAGCGGTCTTGACCAATTGTGACGTTGCAACGCTACGGGCAGCAACAAGAGCATCATCATCACTTGCAGCACCGGTAATCTGAATGCGCACCAGCTTTGTCGCACCTTCGCCATCACGGACAATCATCTTTGCCAGATCGAGCATAATTTCATGCAGTGCGTTGTCGAACTGTCCCAATGCTTGAGATCCCTCAGCAATTTCCTGGTTTTCCGCTTCACCACTGGCAAGCAGAAGAACCATGTCATTTGTCGAGGTATCACGGTCGACAGTAATCCGGTTAAAAGAACGGTTCACCGACTGCCGCAAAGAGTGTTCCATCAAACCATCTGCTAGCAATGCATCAGTAACGACAAAGGCCAACATGGTTGCCATATCGGGGTGAATCATCCCGGCGCCCTTGGCCAGACCAAGAAGGTGAACTTCCTGACCATCGATCGTGATAGTTCGACCACTTATCTTCGGAAATGCATCCGTCGTCATCATGGCTCTGGCTACGCCATCAAATTGATCCTGCTTCAACATCCTGCAAAGAGTCGGCACGTGCTCCTCAAAACAGTACATCGGCAGAGGAACGCCGATCACTCCTGTAGAGGAAACTGCAACCATCTCTGGTGCGATATCGAGACTTTCTGCGACCAGATCGCCACAGCGTCGCGCGTCCTGAAGGCCTGGACCGCCGGTACATGCGTTTGCGTTACCGCTGTTGACCAAAATCGCCTGACAGAGCCCTTGACGCACCCTTGACTCGGTAATTTTGACCGGTGCCGCAACGACTTTGCTGGTGGTAAAAACTCCTGCGCAATCCACCGGCTTGTCCGCACAGATCAGAGCCAAATCGAGTTTCCCGGATTTTTTAATCCCGGCACTACAGGCGGCGGCTTTAAAGCCTTTCGGTACAGTAAAAGAAGAGTCAGCCATTATTCAACTCCATGTGTGATTGCTGCGTTAGCAAAAGAAGACCGATTGATGTTCCTTCGTTCTCTACAGGCTCAAGA
Source organism: Deltaproteobacteria bacterium (assembly GCA_024636155.1). Taxonomy (GTDB): domain Bacteria; phylum Desulfobacterota; class Desulfuromonadia; order Desulfuromonadales; family BM103; genus M0040. The sequence continues at coordinate 11,505 of JAGXHM010000130.1, read as the reverse complement.
AAAATTTCACCCTGCATCTGACGCAGAATCGCCCGACATGTCGCCAAGCCAATACCAACGCCGCGGGGTTTACCAAAATCCAGAGCCCCTAATTGAGAATATTCCTGAAAAATGTCTTCCGCATTTTCTCTTGATACAGACTGCCCCTGGTTGGCAATCTGCAAATAAACGACAGGTTTTCCGTACAGCATCAGGTTTCCGGCTTTGACTGACAGACAGCCTTCCTCTCTATTGAATTTGATAGCGTTATCCACGAGGCTATTGAGCAGCAAGTCCAGTTTATCCTGGTCTCCCCAGACCGACATGAGATCTTCGGGAAAAACGACCTGCAGCTCCAACTCCATTTCCGCTATTTCAACTTCATACTCTGACAAGACGCGGGTAAAAGATTCGGCGAGAGAGATGCTTTGCCACTGCCAGTTCTCGCTACCGGAGTCAATTGAGAAGAGCCGCAGCATTCCAGTCAGCAAATGCTCGAGGTGCTTCCCTTCAGAATAGATTCCAGCGACATATTCACGCATCTTGGACGGCTCTATCTGGTCGAAGAAATTAAGCAGCAAGTCAGAAAAGCCAAGCACCGATGTCAGGGGCGTTTTTAACTCGTGGGACAGGTTGCATACGAAACGGGTACGATCCTGATGCAGCTTCATCAGATCGGCATGGGCACGCTCAACTTCGAGGTTCTTCCCTAGCAAATTTCCAACCAGCTTCATATTCTCAATAGCCAGAGCGGTCTGGTGAGCAATCGTCAGCAACAGCTCCTGGTCAACACTGGTAAAAGCTTCACCATTTCGTTTGTTATTAACATTCAACACCCCCATGGTGCGCTGTTGATAACGAATCGGGACCGAAAGCAGTGAACCGGTCCGATAACGGGCCACACCACCTCGCGGCGGGAAGCGGCCATCCGTCGACAAATCATCGATCAAGACCGGTTCGCCGTGTTTCAGGACATGACCAGAGACACCTTCGCCGGGCACAATTGCAACGTTATCCCACACGTCCGCAGGCAAACCGTATGCAGAACGAAGCTTCAGGGTGCCCTCGTCATCGACGAGCATCAATGAGGCAATGTCCACATCAAGAGCAGATTGAATCAAATCGATGATGCGATCAAGCAACTTCGGCAGGTCCTCGGCGCTACGCGTGGTCTCACCAACCGCCTTGAGAAGAATCAGATCATCCAGAGAACGTTTGGCAGCTTGCTGGGTGCTCGCCAGTTGTACATCAACTTTCTTTCGACCAATGACATGGTCTCTGGAGTTGAAAAGGACATCTTTATTGAGAGGATGAATCAGGACGTCATCGACACCATTGCGAAAGGCAGCGAGGGCGGCAGAAAAGTCCTGACCTGGCAAAACGGCAACAAGCGGCAAGTGGGGATGAACCCGACGAATCTGTTGCAACACGTCAAGACCCGGACAATCATTACCCGCCAGATCACAGAGAACCATCTGTACTTTTTCACGAGAAATCTGATCCGCGACACCCAGCGACTGGCAGAGAGTACGCGTGACAATTTCTTCCCCCGGCCAAACCGTGCGGGCCGCCGCAAGGCTCTCTGGTTTCGCTTCCAGGAGCAGCAGCTTGAAACAGGTAGAAAGATCAGAACCGGCGGCCATGCAATCCCTCCCGATTGCTCAATGCAGGCTTATTGCCCGCAGCATTTCTTGTATTTCTTGCCACTGCCACAAGGGCAGATATCATTACGGCCAACCTTGTCCGCCTCACGTTTGGCAGGACTTTGGCTCTCAGGTCGGCCACTCAGGCGACCAAGCGCAAGTCGCTCACGACGCTGCTCAGCTTCCATCTCAGCGATTTCTTCCTCGCGGGCCAGTTGGACACGGAACAGCTTCTGCGCAATCTCCTGGCGAATCCGACCCATCATATCCATAAAGAGAGCATAAGCTTCGCGCTTGTATTCTTCTTTCGGGTTTTTTTGCGCATAAGCCCGCATGCCGATACCTTCTTTAAGTTGGTCAATCGACAGCAAGTGATCTTTCCACTTGGTATCGATTGTCTGCAGTAGCAGAACCTTCATCAGATGTTCCATGACTGGCGGCGTAAACGTTTCTGTCCGCTCAGCCAGGCGCTTCGCAACCTGCTCCTTAAGACCCTCTTCAAGATCAACGGGTTTAAGGTTTTTATCAGGCTCCGGGAAATCCGCAACAAAATTGAACTGGCTGACAAAATCATCCGTCAAGCTCTCCCAGTTCCATTCGGCAGACGCTGTCTTGTCCGGGCAGAAAGTCGCAACCATATCTTCAACCATTTCATCGAGAATTGTCTCAATAGTTTCCCGGATATTCTCACCAGCCAGAATATCTTTGCGTTGACGATAGATAACCTCACGTTGACGATTCATGACATCGTCATAATCAATCAGGTGTTTACGAATTTCAAAATTGTGGGCTTCGACCTTCTTCTGGGCACCTTCGATCGCCTTGGAAATCATGCCATGCTCAATCGCCTCGTTCTCAGGAACTTTGAGCTTTTCCATGACAAAAGAGACACGGTGAGAACCGAAGATGCGCAACAGGTCATCCTCAAGGCTCATAAAGAAACGACTTTCACCCGGATCTCCCTGACGTCCTGAACGTCCACGCAGCTGGTTATCAATACGGCGAGACTCATGACGCTCGGTACCCAGAATGTACAGTCCACCGGCAGCGATCACTTCCTGCTTTTCTGCAGCACAAAGCGCCGTATATTTTTCCAGCGCCTGGGCATATGCTTGTTCCGGGTCGTCGGCATTGGCTGCCTCACGCTTGGCCATCATCTCAGGATTCCCCCCGAGCACAATATCGGTACCACGACCAGCCATATTGGTCGCAATGGTGAGGGCACCCTTGCGACCGGCCTGGGCAACAATTTCGGCTTCCCGCTCATGTTGCTTGGCATTCAGCACGTTGTGCGTAATGCCCCGTTTCTTCAGCATCTCGGAGAGAACTTCTGAGTCCTCAATGGTGATGGTGCCAACCAGAACAGGTTGGCCAGACTCGTGGCTGGTAATAATATCTTCAATGACTGCCAGAAATTTTTCCTGCCCGGTTTTATAGATCACATCGGCCTGATCGATGCGGATCATGGGGTTGTTGGTCGGCATAACCACAACGTCGAGCTTGTAAATCTCGCTGAATTCAGCGGCCTCGGTATCAGCAGTACCCGTCATCCCGGCCAGCTTCTCGTACATGCGGAAATAATTCTGGAAAGTTATCGTTGCAAGAGTCTGATTCTCTTTCTCAATTTTCAAACCTTCCTTCGCTTCAATCGCCTGGTGCTGGCCATCACTCCAGCGCCTGCCCGGCATGAGTCGCCCGGTAAATTCATCAACAATGATAACCTCACCATCCTTGACCACGTAATCAACATCACGCTTGAAGATGGCATGAGCTCTCAGGGCCTGGTTGACGTGGTGAAGCATCGGCATGTTACTTGGCTCATACAGATTACCGATTCCCAAGAGCTTTTCGAGATTCAGCACACCCTCCTCGGTGAGGGTCGCTGATTTGGATTTTTCGTCGACAGTATAATCGCCTGTATAGCTCTTCATCGACCGACCGATAGTGCCATCGCGGTCTTCGATCATCTCGCCCTTTTTCAAGCGGGGGATCACTTTATCAGCGGTGTAGTAAAGCTCGCCAGTGACGTTGCTTGGCCCGGAAATAATCAGGGGCGTTCTGGCCTCGTCAATCAGGATTGAGTCAACTTCGTCAACAATTGTGTAGTAAAGATCGCGTTGTACGTAATCCTCCAGAGCGAACTTCATATTGTCGCGAAGATAATCAAAACCAAATTCGTTATTCGTGCCGTATGTGATGTCGGCCCGATAGGCCGCTTTCCTTTCTTTGTCATTCAAACCGTGCACGACACAGTCAACTTCCATACCCAAAAAGTTATAAACCTCGCCCATCCATTCAGCATCACGCTTGGCCAGATAATCGTTGACCGTAATGACATGAACCCCTTTGCCTGCCAAGGCATTAAGATACACCGGTAAGGTTGCCATGAGAGTTTTACCTTCACCGGTCTTCATCTCGGCAATTTTGCCGGAATGCAGAACCATGCCACCGATCAGCTGAACATCGAAATGACGCATCCCCAGAACACGTACCGCAGCCTCACGAACCACAGCAAAAGCTTCATTGAGGAGATCATCAAGTGTTTCACCCTTTTCCAGCCGAGCACGAAATTCAACGGTTTTAGCCACCAGTGCCGCATCAGTCAGTTCCTTGATTTGCGGTTCCAGGGCGTTAATTTTTTCGACCGACTGTTGCAGTCGTTTCAGCTCACGATCGTTCTTGCTGCCAACGATTTTTTTTACGAGACTTCCAATCATGCACAACTCCGTAGCCGGTATGAATACCGATGATAATTATGAGAAAAGTTCTGCCTGTCAGTCCAGACAGAATCGTGAATTTTAGCACAGCAGAGTGAACACTCACAAGGCTAAATGAGTCTTCCTGGAAGAGATCGAAGGCAGTTAATTTACCCTGGACGTACATAAGAATAAACGTCAAATCCACGGATGTAATCAGCGGGGATTTGACGTTTAGAATTTATAGTTTGGCAGATGAAATGCGGCGATGCTTCTTCTTATTTCCAAACGCCTTTCTGGTAACTGAAAATATGTCTATTCGGAATAACTTTCACAACCGCAAAGACACCTTTGCTTAATTGATCGCGAGTGCTGGCGTTAGATTCAAAGACCTGTTCTTTATAGGAGAGGATACCAACGTAAGGAATCGAACCCGATTGTGAACGACGGACATTGACGCTCATTGTGGAATCGTCAATTTGATAATAACGGGCCAGGAACGTACCATCTGATTTTTTAGTAATTTCCATTCGTGGACGAGAGAATCTGTGATTACGATTCAACTGTTGTACTTTCGACTTGGCAAAGAGTTCAAAATCGAGACGCTTAAGTTCCAGAGTCTGCGTTTCGAGGGACTTGCCTTTAACATCCGCCGGGTCAATGTTCGCAAAACTAAGCTGAATCGGAGTCGTTCCTCCAGCCATGACAGGAAGAGCAAAGGTGAGAATGGTGACCGTAACAACAGCGACTCTGAAGATAATATTCATAAGGCTCCTCCTGCAGAACTCTTTTGTCTGATCACTTAGTAAAGCAATGACCATACCAAAAAATAACTACACGAGTTTAACTTCGCGATTTCACAGCGAAGAAAAGGTAATCCATACTTATTCCATATGCGAGCAAGAGGCCTTTTCAGACGATCATGTGACATTCTGCGTCAAATGATCCGTTCAAATCCAAGCTACTTGTTTATTTTATTCTGTCAGATGAATAGGTCAATGTCAAAAACTTGGCCAGGTGCGCGAAAGCACCTGGCCAAGTTTAACATACTTCTCAATCAGATACAGAGCAGACTACTTTGATTGAAGTTCCACACGCCGGTTGAGTTTACGGCCTTCCCTGGTGCTATTATCATACTTTGAACGGGTCTCGCCATAACCTACAGTCTGCAGGCGTTTGGCAGAGACACCATTACTGACAAGCCAGTTTTTCACCGAAGCAGCACGACGCTCGGAGAGTCCCTGATTGTAAACCTCAGGACCGGTCGAATCAGTGTGCCCGGAGACCACGAAATCGACGCCAGAATCTTCTTCAAGAATCCTCTTGGCTTGCTCAAGGACGGGTACCATTTCATCGGTAATGGCCGATTTGTCAAAACCAAACAGCAGATTGAAAGTGATCACCTCTTTGGCGACAACGACGAGTACTGGTGCTGGAGTTGGCTTGGGTGCTGGCTTCACCACCGCTGGAGCAGGCTGTTTTTCTTCATAAAGAACATCCTTGGCGAACTGAGTCATAGCAGCATCCGTGACAAGGGATTTGCCCTCTACAATAACATTGCATCCGTTAAGAGCACGAATTCCGTCTACGGTCTGCTGGCCAACAGGCACGTCTGCATAACTGACAACATGGATGCAGAGGTTGGAGCCATACTTGCCATACAGCGCTTTGGCCTCAGCAACCGGATCAACACCTTTATTTGACTCACCATCGGTGTACAGGATCAAAGCCGTTTTCCCGGAAAGTTGACCAATTACAGGACCAATATCAGCCAAGCCATCGCCCATCGGTGTCATATGATTGAAAGGAGGGGTAAAACCGGTCGCAGCGGAAGTGAGCGAACCGTTTTTATACGTAGCTGGATTGCTAAGCATTTTGTAGGGGGCAAAAAGAGCAACCGAGCTGTTATAACCCAGTTCGGGAGTTACCTTGTCCAGAAGGGTGACTGCTTCTATAGCCTGATCCAACTTCTGATGCCCTGCTGGGGCTTTAGCCTGTGCCATGGAGCCAGACTGGTCCATAAAAACGATGAAGTTATCTACCTTTTTCACCATTTCAGCTGACGCCACAAGAGGGATGGTTAAATTCAGAGCCAGAACAATAACCGTTAATGACAATAAAAATCTGCAAAACTTCTTCATTTTAATACTCCTTTTCATGTTAAGTTTAAGATGAACTATGATCCTCACTGGATCATGAAATACCTATAATTAGAAAACAATTCTATCGAAAAGAAACAATTAGTCAAGCACCCTAACACACTTATTCTTCACGGTATGTGATAGCTTTGTTGAGCAGTCAAATAGGCATGCTCAATTTTTCAATCAGGGAGATATCCAGACAGACGGGACATTGGTTGCAGACACAAAAAAGCCCGGCCAAGCCGGACTTAAATGATTTTTATGGAATCTATTTTTAGAGGTACTTGTGTGGATTGACAGGAACGCCGTTGAGGCGAATCTCGTAATGAACGTGAGAACCCGTTGAACGGCCAGTATTGCCTACCGATGCGATGCGGTCTCCACGTCTAACGCGTTGTCCTACCTTGACGTTAAATTTGGAATTGTGTCCATAAAGGGTACGATAGCCGTAGCCGTGGTCAATCGTTACCAGCTTACCGTAACCAGACTCTGTCTTGACACTACTGACAATGCCATCAGCTGTAGCAATCACCGGGGCTCCAGTTCGTGCCGCAACATCAAGCCCTTCATGCATCTTGCGTCTACCATTAAACGGATCACGACGCAGACCGAAATTAGAGGTCAGCCATCCTTTAACTGGCCAACCCAATGGCTTGGCTGCAAGTAATGAACGCTGGTCATTAAGAATGCCCTGGATTTCTTCCTGGCTCTCACGGCGCAGATCAATCTGGCGACGAACTTCGTCTATACGCTGTTGAATCCCGTTGAAGTCCCGGTCAACATCATCTGCTCTAGCAGGGCCACCAACGCCAGCGATACTGTCACCTTTGGGAGCCGAAAGTTTTGCCATGACACGGACTTTGGCATCATTCTGAGCCAAAACCATCATTTCCTGGCGCAAGTCTTCGAGTTTAACAACCAGGAGATGCAACTCCTCGCGCTGTGAAAGGTTTTCAACTTGCAGACGCTGCAGTTCATTGCTATCAAGATTCGTTCTTACGTAATCAGCAATCAATCCGGCAAGACCCAGGGCCAGGACGACAGACGCAGCCAAGAAGCCCTTAACGACTGTGCTGCGGATACCAAAACGACGCACCTGATGGGAGCCTTCCGGTATAATCAGTATGGTAAAACGCTTTACTGGCAAAACTTGAAACCTCCAAGAACCTTATATTTACTGGATTTCAACGGTTATTAATAAAGGAATGGCAAGCACGCTGTCAAGGTTAAATAAACGAATCGGTATTTATACAATCCGCACCAGCGCATCAAACACTAAAATCAAAGCGAAAGGCTGAGTGCAATTTCGTCGCATTCTGGAAACTTCGCACATTTGATACAGTCTCCCCATATTTTCTGAGGCAGTTCTGATTTCTCAATAACCTCGAAACCCAGTTTTTCAAAAAAACGCTGCTGATAAGTTAAAGCAAAAACCCTGCCAATCCCAAGTTGTCGCGCTTCAGAGATACAGGCTTCAACCAGGTGCCTGCCAATTCCGCGACCACCATTATTTTCATCCACCACCAGCGAACGCACTTCCGCAAGATCTTCCCAGCAGATATTCAGAGCAGAAGCGCCAACGACTCGGTCTTCATCAACAAATACATAAAAGTCGCGAATCGCTTCAAAAATATCCATGAGCGATCTCGGCAAAACCAGCCCATCTTTAGCGTATATCAGCAGTAACTTGTGAATTTGACGGGCGTCCTGAAGAATGGCCTTACGAATCATAAATGCTCCTGGTAAACACTTCAGACAGAAGTCGAAGTCAAAATCAATTCTTTCGCATGCAGCAGAGCCTGATCAGTCACCTGTGACCCACCAAGCATGCGCGCCATTTCCCGTACCCTCTCGTCTCCAGTGAGGCATTCCATTGCAGCCAAGGTTCGACCGTCAACTTCGCGTTTTATGACGCGATGATGATGATCGGCAAAAGCCGCAACCTGTGGCAGATGCGTGACACAGAGAATTTGCGAGGACTGGCTCACAGCCCGCAATTTACGCCCGACAGCGGTCGCAGCCACACCACCAATCCCGGCATCCACTTCATCAAAAATAACCGTAGGAACGCTATTGGCATCTGGTGCAAGACGCTTCAAAGCCAGCATCAGTCGGGAGAGTTCTCCGCCTGATGCAACCTTAGCCAAAGGCATGAGAGGTTCTCCCGGGTTCAGACTAACCATAAATTCAATACGCTCAAGACCATCGGTACCAGGGTGAGCCAAAGGCGTGAAAGCAACATCAAAAGAAGCTCCAGTCATGGCCAGATCACCTAGCTCATCGACAAGAGTTGTCACTAGTTGACTTGCAGCCTGCTGACGGGCAGCAGAAAGCTCTGCACCAAGCAGGCGGACTTGATCAGCAAGAGAGACAAGCTCGTCAGACAGGGTTCCCCTCGTTGCGCCGGCAGTCTCCAGCTCTTCGACTTCACGATCAAAATCATCTTTCAAGTTCAGAACTTCACCCAAAGTTGACGCATATTTACGTTTGAGACGGGTCAGGACAGTGAGCCTCTCCTCAATCGTCTCAAGACGATTGGGCTCAAAAGCGATGCGGCCGAGGTAAGAACGTAACTGCATGGACACATCTTCAAGGTCAAAAAGGCTGCGTTGCACTATCTCGGCAAGAGACGCCAACTCTTTATCGATTTCGGCAACCGACTGAAGGTCTGATGTCAAGCCACCCAGAATTTCACAAACGGCACCGTTACCATCATAGAGTGTTTCGTATCCGCCTTGCGTTATGGCCGTCAAGCGCTCTGCATTCTGCAGTAAAAGCCGCTCCGCCAGGAGTGCTTCCTCCTCATCAGGCAACAATTGCGCCGCACCGATTTCATCAGACTGATGACGCAAAAAATCGAGCCGCTGCTGACGGTCACGTTCAGCATCTTTCAGGCGCTCAAGCTGCTGAGCCACCCTCTGCATAGCGCGATATGAATCTCGATATACATTCACCTGCTCATCGAGAGAGCCATATCGGTCCAGAATAACCAGATGTTCGTTTCTCTGCAGCAAAGACTGATGCTCGTGCTGACCACAGACTGTCACCAGCCGCTCAGTCAGGAGCTGTAGTTGAGAGAGGGTTGCCAGAGCGCCATTAATATAAGCCCTGCTGCGACCGCCGCTCTGGACAACCCGCCTTAAAACAAGTTCTTCGTCAACAGAAAAACCAGAGTCGGCAAAGGATTGACGGATCTCCTCTTGTCCAGACAAATCAAACAAGGCCTCGACAGTCGCCTCGGAAGCACCGGCTCGCACCAGATCGGGACGTGCCCGGTCACCCAAGAGCAAACCGAAGGCATCAAGAATAATTGATTTGCCAGCACCGGTTTCTCCGGTGAGCACGTTGAAGCCCTCGTCAAACTGGACTTCGAGACGGTCGATAATGGCAAAATTGGTGATGGTTAAATTGAGAAGCATAAGGTCTAGTAACGCGTAACGCGTGAAGCGTGACGAGCCAGGGTCAAAATCATGGTAATATTTCGAGACAAATCGAACATTCTATAACGCTAACCTAAATCAGAATGAAACCGCAACCTACAGAAAATGAAATCCAAGCAATAAGAGGGGCTTTCAAACAGAACCGCGCCTGTAAATATTTTCGCCTTCCCCGTTACTCGTCTCGAATTTATCTCTCCCCCCAACGCAACTTGGTGCGCAACACCTGAAAATAGTCTTTGCTTGGACTTTTTATTAACTGTGTAGAGTGATTAGATTTACGCAGTTCAACAACATCACCGCCCTGGAGAGGCATCCCCTCCTGGCCATCTGCGGTGAAGACGACATCCTCATCCATGGATTTGACTTCAATCCGGATCTTCGCTTCATCAGAGACAACAATTGGCCGATTGGTCAACGTATGCGAACAGATCGGCGAGATAACGTGACAGTGATTCCCAGGATAGACAATCGGCCCTCCGGCGGACAGATTGTAGCCAGTGGAACCCGTCGGCGTCGAAACAATCAGGCCATCCGCCTTGAAAGTAGTCAGGTAGTTATCATCGACCCAGGTTTCCATGTCGATGATACGGGCCAGGGCTCCCTTGTTGATGACGACGTCGTTGAGAACTCGGTAACGCGCGACTTCTTTTCCATTACGATGAATGACAGCCAACAGGCGCATACGTTTAGAAACTGTAAAATCACCCTTGACGACCTGCTCAAGCATCGGAAAAAGTTCAGACCGGGTTATTTCAGTAAGGAAACCGAGACTGCCAAGGTTAACACCAAGGATAGGGGTGCCCAGGTCACCGATTAGACGGGCAACAGAAAGCAAGGTTCCATCGCCACCGAGCACAACGACCATATCAACCAGAGGCGGAATGGTGTGCCCCGAATAGCCAAGCATATCAGACATGTCTTTAGCCAAAGGTTCATCAACAAAGACTTCTATCTCTCGTTCGACGAGCCAGGCAACGACCTCTTCAGCGAGGCGAACAGCATCCTCGTGATGACGTTTGGCGAAAATCCCGATACGCTTCATAAAATACTTCCTCCAAATCGCGGTGACCTTATCACAGCAGATCGCCAAAGTCTATGGCTATCAATGACTTACGGCATCACAAGCTTGTCCTCACCATCCCCTTTATGATACTCTTCTGGATCAACCTCACACCCCCTTGGTAGAGATGAATCTTTTCTCCTCAGCGACATCTGATAAAGCAGCAGCACCACTGGCCGAGCGACTGCGACCGCACCGTCTCGAGGAGATGGTCGGCCAACAACACCTGCTTGGTGAAGACGGCATCCTGCGTCGACTGATTGAACAAGACCAACTCACATCAGCTATCTTCTGGGGCCCGCCGGGTACGGGGAAAACCACCCTGGCCCGAGTCATCGCACAAACCACACGCAGCAATTTTGTCGCTTTTTCTGCTGTGCTGCAAGGCGTCAAGGACATCCGCGAAGTGGTCGCCAAGGCACAACAGGAAAGAAGCTACTACGGCCGACGGACCTTGCTCTTTATTGATGAGATTCACCGATTCAACAAAGCCCAGCAGGACGCTCTGCTGCCCTGGGTGGAGAATGGCGACATCACCCTGATCGG